>CAZUTD010000029.1:10135-11646 GCA_964623185.1 uncultured Clostridiaceae bacterium | reverse complement strand
TTAACTAACTTGGCCAATTTTCTTGAAAATTCAAAACACTGTGATAGGGACGCTTGTTTGAAAAAATTGGTTTTTAAAGCCGTCTGTTTATTTTTAATTTAACATTAGCATTTGCAACATATCCTGTGAAATTTTTATATAGGCCTCCGGTTTTTATCGAAAACTATAATTGTACAGCCCTATCAATATCAAACAAATATATATAACTTTCTTTCACATTTTTCTTAGTTGTTTTTTCCAAAGCTTCCTTATATATATCTAACTGCACTTCATAATTCTTTATAACCTTTGAAATATCATTATTTGTAATTTTATCACTTTTATAATCCACTAAAACCCATTGGCCATCTTCTTCAAAGTAACAATCAATAGTACCCTGAATTAGCAAAATTTCATCACAAGCATACAAACCATCAATTACATCCCTTGCCTTCTTTCTTAAATTAAAAGATGCTTCTTTATAAACCCTTTTTGCCTTTACTATCCTTTTTCCTAATTCGCTTTCCAATAAAGCATTTATTTTTGATATGTCAAGGATGCTGGCTTCTTCCTCAGTCAAAAGTTCCCTCATAATCATAGCCTTAACCTGGTCCTTAATATTGTTATAGGTACTAGCTTCCTTGAAATCCAAATGCTGTAATACAAAGTGTAAGACTGTTCCCCGTTCTGCTGCACTAAAAACTCTTGTCCCCTCCATAAACTTAGGCCTCTTTACTAAATTAGGTATATTATAGCCTATGCTTTCCATGGTATCTATTGTAGACTTTTTTATTTGGGTTACAGTAAGTTTTGAAGGTATTGCAGTAGCTTTTAAATGTGGATACCGCCAATCAAAAATTGAATTGATTTTTTCTTTGAAGGGGCTAAATTTTTGAGATTCAAAGCTTGTTAATTCCTGACGAATTTTATTTTTGTCTTCATTCCTTTCTTTTTCCCTTAAAATAATATCCTGTCGATTGCAAACAGAAATATTCCACAATGATTGGTCTTTGATTAGATCTTCCTTTGTAAGTGTAAGTCCCATCGCCTTTCTTATTGGTTGACCATCAGGATGTTTTATTAGTGCCATTCCTAGCCAATCCAAATAACTCTTAGCTGAAGCCAAGGTGTATAAACTAATTCCCCTAGCCCATTTTTCTGCCTGGCTTGTGATTTTTTTGATAGAGCCAAGCAAAATTAATTTGTCTATAGCTCTTGTCATAGCCACATATAGGATTCTCATTTCCTCGGATAAGTTTTCTATCTTAATTTTTTCCCTCATGGCCAACCTAGCAATAGTGTCCCTGTATGTTCTCAAATTGACATCAACAAACCTAGGCCCTAAACCCAGATCCTTATGCATTAGCACATCGGAATTTATATCCATTAGGTTAAAGTTTTTCCCTAAACCAGCTATAATCACCACGGGAAATTCTAAACCCTTACTCTTATGGATGCTCATAATTCTAACTAGGTTTTCATTTTCCCCAAGGATTTTGGCGCTACCCATATCTCCCTTGCCTGTCTTTAGC
>CAZUTD010000029.1:6030-10125 GCA_964623185.1 uncultured Clostridiaceae bacterium | reverse complement strand
ATTTTCACTTAATATCTTTGCAGCACCCATATCTCCCCTGCTGTTTTCTAATTTTTCAACAAAGTTAATAAAGCTAAACAAGCCCTTTATGGATGTCTTTTCAAATTGGCTAGCCCTGTCTAAAAGTACCCTTAAATTAGCCTGTTTTTGCTGTCCACCCGGCATTGCCCCTACATAATAAAAATATCCCGTATCTATTAGAAGCTTCCAGATAAATTCATCAACCTTCATAAATTTAGCTTTTTCTGACCATTGATCTAATTCCTGTAAAAAAGTATTTATTTTTTTCGCCAAATTGTTTTCACAATTCATTTTGTAAAACTCAAGAGCATCAAAAAAACTACCATCTTTATATTCAATCCTTATTTCCATAAGTTCTTCTACTGTAAATCTTCCTATGGGTGACCGCATCACACTGATTAAGGGTAGATCTTGCCTCTTGTTATCTATAATTTTTAAAAGGTTCATAAAAATTTTAATTTCTACTGCCTCGAAATAACCTGTATTTATATCTGCATATACTGGAATACTTTCTTGAATAAATGTTTCCAAGAAAATTTCGGCCCAATTTTGCGTTGTCCTCATCAGGACAACAATATCCTTATATTCAATAGGCCTATATTCCTTCTTATCAGAATCATATATTTTTTCTTGCAATAATTTCTTAATCCTATTAACAACGATTTGCGCTTCTACTTCAATGTCCCCCAATTCCTGAATATCGTCACTTTCAACATCTCTCTCTATTATGTTTAGCTCTATGGAAGGATCTTCTATGGGTTTAAAATCCCTCCCTTCTAAAAGATAGGCTTCCTCATTATAATCAATTTCTCCTAAGGATTCAGACATAATGTTTTTAAAGATAAAATTAGTCCCCTCCAAAATCTCCTTCCTACTCCTAAAATTCTTTGATAGATTAATCTTTCTGTCAGGACTTCCTTCTTCTTCCTTAAAACTTTCATATTTTTTAATAAATAAGGTTGGATCGGCTAACCTAAAACGATATATGCTTTGTTTTACATCCCCTACCATAAAAATATTCCTACTCCTTTTTATAGATTGGATTAAAGTTTCTTGAACCATATTACTATCTTGGTACTCATCTATAAAAATATAATGAAATCTTTCTCTATACTCCTCAACAGCATGTTTATTTTCTAATATTTCTAATGCATAATGCTCCAGGTCATTAAAATCTAGTAATGTTCTTTCAGCTTTTTTTTGCCTATATTCTTTTGCAAAATCCTCAACCATTTTGCACAGGTAGACCATATATGGATAAAGCTTATTTATATCTTCTACATATTCCGAAGGACTGAGGGCACAAATATCTACCTTTATATCCTTAACTATATTTTTTGTCATATCTCTTAAAAATTTTACCTCTTCCCTAATACTCTCATCAACTTCTTGTTTTGCACTGGTCAACCTTTTATTTTTAAAGTCTTTTATTTTGTGATGAAAATTTACTATGCCTTTTTCTAACTCATAGCATAGGTCATTAACTTGTCTTATATCATCATCAATGGCTTCCAAATATTTAAGCGGTCCCTGGGGGTGACAGCATTTTTCTCTGGCTTCTTCTAAGATATTAAGGGCATTTTCTAGGCTGACTTTAATCCTGTTTCGGATAATTTGGAACCATTGACTTTGCTCAAAATCATTTATATCCAAATTAAAGTCTTCCACCCTTTCCTTTAACCATTGATAGGGTTTTGGTTGACTCTGAACAAAGTTATAAGTTTTTAAGGTTAAATTCTGTAAAGCTGTGTCCTCCCTAGTGCCTCCAAATCTTTCTACTAGCCCTATAAAGGTGGGATCGCCCTTTTTATATTCTTCCTCAAATAACTCCTCCAAGGCATCCAACTGTAAAATACGGGTCTCCGTTATATCCCCTACACGAAAATTGGGATCTATATCTATTAAATGAAAGTGTCCTTTTACTAGCTCGATACAAAAAGCGTGTATAGTCATAATTGAGGCCTTGTTAAGCAGGGTCATTTGCCTTCTTAAATGGTCTTCGGATTCACCGGGCGTCTCCAATTCTCTTACAATAGCATCCGATATTCGCTCCCGCATTTCACCAGCGGCGGCATTGGTAAAAGTCACAATCAGAAGTTTGTCTATATCAATTTTATCCTTGAGTATAATTTGAATAATCCTTTCAACTAAAACTGCTGTTTTACCAGAACCAGCCGCTGCTGAAAGCAATAAATTGCAATTTCTTGATTGGATGGCCTCATTTTGTTCCTTAGTCCAATTTTTCATCAACTTCATCCTCCTTCCTAAGCCTTTCCAAGACCTCATGAGCCTTTAATTCCTTTATAAGCCTATAGGTATTTCCTTGGAAAATATTATCAAATTGGCAAATCGCCAAGTATTCACAATATTTACAGGAAGTTTCCTTCCCTTGTTTGTGGGGTTCAATGTTAATATTCCCCTTTAAAATTTCCCTCCCAATCTCCCTTATCAAATTTCTGATATGTGAAATAAGATTTTTAAAATCCTGCTCCGTAGCAACAGATGATATCTTTCCCAAGCTGTTATCTTTATTTATTGATACGGGAATAAGATTAGAACTCCCAACTATTTCTTTATCCATAGCCCTAATTATTTTTAAATCATTCACTACCAAGCCTTTCATCTTCAATTGCTTATCAATTTCCTTTTCTATCTCATCTGGGGCCTTAAGTGAGGTCTTTATCATGGGATCATCAATTTTAAAATATAGGACCCCTGCTGGGTGGTTGGGTTTTGGATTGAATTTTTCCCGTATTGACATAGCAGCCTCCAGGTATACAAGCAACTGTAACTGAAGTCCATAGTATACATCGGATAAGTTAAATTGTTGGTTTCCAGATTTATAATCAATAATTTTAAAATAATTTCCTAATTCTCCCCTCAATATATCTATCCTATCAATTCTTCCTTCTAGGTATAATATTTCGCCATCTTCTAACTCAATAAGAATAGCCGGTATTCTATGACCTTCCCCAAAAGGAATTTCATGACCATAAGGAATAAATTCACCCTTTTTTATATGTTCAATTAAAGTCCAAAAAGCCTTTTTACTCACACGGGTCAGTCTCCTTAGCAAATATTGATAACGATGCGTGCTTTGCATGATTCCGTGTTCAAAATTTTCCGCAAGCTCTGCCATAACTTCCTCTACCATCTCATCAGACTGACACTCTTCCATCTCCCGCCAGTTGATATTTTTCTCCCTGGTCTTTTTTGCAAACTTTTCTATGGAATAATGAAATATTTTTCCCACATCAGGTCCCTTTATTTCATATATCTTCCTTTCCTTAGGCCTTAAGCCATATGATATAAAATGGGAAAATGGGCAATTAACAAATCTTTCTAACCTAGAAACACTTGTGCGAATTGGTATATTATACAAGTTTCTCACCTTGCTTTTATCAATATATTTGACCTGGTTTTCATGAAAAAGACCCTGCAAAATCAAATTTCTTTTTGTCTCCCATTGATTTTCTTTATAATACCAACCATATACATCCCACCAGAGTGTATCCATATATCCCTTATTCACATATAAGCCTAGGTTTTCCACCAAGTATTTAAATGTACCCTCCGGTGAAGAAATCAAATCCAGGCCATTGATGGCCTCCCCTATATTATCGCCCTGCACTCTTAGCTTGGGAAAAACCTTTTTAACCCTGTCAATCAGTATGGAAGGCCTTTTTGCCCTCCCTTCTTCATCACCCAAAGGGTATGTTAAACATAGATGGCATTTGGGTTTTGCAAGGGCCAAATATATGGACAGGTTGTCCTGAAATATTTTTTTCCCGCCCCTTGCTGCTAATTCCAGACCCAGTTCCTCTAGGCTAGTTCTTTCATTATCTAATAAAATGCCATCCTCTTCATAGGCAGGGGGTAAAACCCCATCATTAACCCCTACTATAAAAACCGCCTTAATTCCATGACTTCTCGAACGCTCTATGCTACCAATCAACACCTGGTCAGTAGTTGAGGGTATGACCCCAATTTCACAAGCTGAAAACCCTGACTCCAGAAGTTTTAAATATGACTTTAGGGAAATTGTACTCTCCCCCAGTATTTCATGGATTTGAT
>CAZUTD010000029.1:0-6020 GCA_964623185.1 uncultured Clostridiaceae bacterium | reverse complement strand
AAAAATCTCCATTACAGTGTTCCAAATTTGTGTGTTTTCATTGACAAAATCAAACCTGCCCTCCGCCTCCAGGTCTTCTATCAACAAGTCCAATTTTTCTTCTGCCTTTATTTCTTGTAAAAATACAAACAAACTTTTAGTAATCTTTTTAGAACTTTTGATTTTTTTTATTTTCTTTTCAAGATTTTCCAAGGGAGATATAAGTTTTTGCCTAATCCTATTCAACTCTTCCAATTCCCCTTCATTACCCTTGCTAAAATCGGTTACCCATCCCTTGCCCCTAATCCCATATCCCAGTGCATAATTCTCTAGTATTTCACCCTCGTCTTTAGTCAAATCCGTAAATCCTGTTTTAATCAGGCGAAATACTTCCCTGCTAGGATAGTTTTTAATGATTATCTCTAGGCTTGCTAAAATTAACTCAATTATAGGATGGTCCATTATACCCCTTTTTTCATCCATAAAAAAAGGTATCCCATACTCTGTAAAAGACCTCTTTATCGTTTCCCTATAATTCTCAAAATTCCCTGATAAGACAACTATATCCTTATACCTATATCCTTCTTCCCTAACTAGTTTCACAATTTCTCTAGCTATATATTCTATTTCAGAATATAAGTTTGAACCTGCGAACACATTGAGATTGTTAACTTTCTTAGTATATTCTTTATAAGGATAGCTAAAAAACTCTTGCTCTATATGTGAAATTTCGTCAGCCTTTATACTTTTCATTTCCCTGTCATGATCTAGATCTACAATCCTGTGGTCAATTTTTAATCCTTGTGCCATCTCTTTTACACGCAAAAATGTATTGTGAGGCAGATGGAACAAATCCCTATCCCTATCCCCACCTTCTAGTTCCATGGTAAAGGTAATATATACCTCTTTGGCAACAAGGAGCAATTTTTCTATTATCCTTAGGGTCTGCGGTGTAAAAAGATGAAACCCATCTATCCAAATTTCTGCCCCTTCAAGAAAACTTGCTTTTTCTATTGAATCTATTAAAAGGTTTAAATGATCTTCATTATCTACATACCGGTCCTCTAAATAGCTATTAAATTTGTTGTAAATATAGGCTATGTCTGTCATCTTCATTTTTAGAATACTGTTTTCATCAATCTTATCCATACTTTGAATTATATCCATGGGTATAATACCTTGTTGCTTAAATTCACAAATTATATCCTTTAATCTGCTTACAAACCCTTCTTGCCTGGATATGTTTTTATAAATTGTTAAATCCTGCTTGGATTCCTCAAGTATCTTCTTTATAATAATGCTTTTTCCGATATCGTTTATTGGTGTTTTGCTTAGGCCACCAACCTCATTGAATACCCTATATGCCAACCGAGTAAAACTTAAGACCTCAGCCCTTAAAATTCCGTCCAAATTTTGACTTTCTATTAAATCCCTCTCTGCTTGCAGGGTAAATTGTTCAGGTACAATCAAGATTAGTGGATGTTCCCCGTTTTCCAATAGACTTTCCCTAATTTTCCCCATTATGTAATGAGTTTTTTCTGTCGAAGCCCTACCCATTATACATGTCAAACCCATAACTTCACCCCATTTTTCTGTGGTATTATTTTAGTAATAGTATAACATAATACCAGTAAATTTTATTCACACTTTATACCATATCATACTATCTTGTTAAGCTTTAAAATTGTAAAAAAAAGAAAAGCATTTAAATACTTTTCCTTATTTTTTATAATATTCAGTTCCCATATTCCATAGTTTTTTTGTAAATACCTCTTCTTCATCCAAGTCATCGTTTAAGTGGGCTATAATACTCTCTACATCCCCTGACATTTTATCAGCCTGGTGGAGAATTTGTGCTTCAATAGTTTTGGGTAAAACAGGAGACCCAAACTCAAGACTTCCATGATGGCCTAATATTCCATTTAGGATTACTAGCCTATCTTCCTCGGGAAAATTTTCGATGGTATTAATAGCATTTAATGTGTAATGTCCACTTAGAAATATATGGCCTATCATAATCCCTACATCTGTAAAACCTACCTGGGGCAATTTTTTATATTCCATGATTTTGCCCCAGTCATGGAGCATGGCCATAACCATTAACCTATCTTGCTGGATTTGTGATAGATTCTTAGTGGATGCTACAACATTTGCAAATTTCAGCACTTCCAATGTGTGGTGTAAAAGTCCATGATAATAATTATGATGGACCCTTCTGGCAGCTGGATAGCTGGTAAAATCGTCGTAAAACTTGGTATCAAATATCATTATTCTTATTAACTCTTTTAAATGTTTGGCTTTAATTTTATTAAAATAAAATTTTATCCCCTTTTCCATGCTTCCATAATCCAAGGGACTAATGGGTACAAAATCCTTGATAGAAAGATTTTCTTCTTCAAGTTTTTCAATGTTTTTTATGGTTAATTGTAGCTGGCCCAAATATTCGCCTACTATAGCTTCTATTGTGATTATTTCATAATCACCAAATCCCTTAAAAAGTTCTTGGTTTTCCTCATAGTCCCAATACTTTGCTTCCATCATTTTGGAGGCATCCTGGATAATTAAATCTGCATATTTTTTTTCGCTCTTGGTCGTTTTAACACTTACTTCCGCCAATAATACCCTAGCCTCAATTTTTTCATTAATGAGTTTCCTATTAATATCTTTTAGCTGTTTGATAAAAATAATTTATCCCTCCCTAGCCGAAATTTTAAAATAAGTTTTAAACCTCTTATTTGCTTATGGACTCCAATCCTTCTACCGCCTTATAAGAGCTTCTCACAAATGGCCCGCTTGCAACATATTTAAAGCCTAATTTTATTGCCTCATTTTTATAATATTCAAAGGTTTCAGGCCTTACATATTCTGCTACAGCAACATGACCTTTGGTGGGTTGCAAATACTGGCCTAGTGTTAGTATATCACACCCGACTTTTATTAGGTCCCTAAAAACCATGGTAAGCTCCTCTTCACTTTCCCCTAATCCTAACATAAGTCCAGTTTTGCTTATGATTTTGGGATTATTTTTCTTTACATCCTCCAAAACCTTTAGCGACCTATTATAATTTGCTAAGGACCTTATTTTTTTATAAAGGGATGGAACGGTCTCCAAATTATGATTTATAATTTCAGGTTGGGCCTGGATAACTTTTTGTAATGCATTCAGATCCCCATTAAAATCCGGTATAAGAACCTCTATAGTTGTGTCAGGGTTGGTTAGCCTAATTTCCTCTATGGTTCTTGCAAAATGATGGGCACCACCATCTTCCAAATCATCCCTTGTAACTGATGTAATTACTACATGTTTTAAGCCTAGTTTTTCAACTGCCATTGCAACATGTTTAGGCTCATCCCTATCAAGTTTTTCACCCTTTCCCTTAGGTATGGCACAAAATCTGCAATTTCTAGTGCAAGTTTTACCCAAAATCATAAAGGTTGCAGTTTTATTTTCAAAACATTCCCCTATATTAGGACAATCCGCCCCCTCACACACAGTATGGAGGGATAGCTTCTTGAGCATATTTTCCATTTCATTAAGACTTTCTTGATTTGGTGCTTTCTTGGTAAGCCAGTGAGGTCTCTTATTCATTGTCAATCTTAATCATCTCCTTAATCTGCGCAAAATTTTCTTCATGGAGTTGGCATTCAAAAAAACTTTGGAAAGCTTGCTTTATATCCAATAGTATGGCTTCCTTCTTTATATCTTTTTTTATTTCCTTTATAGATGTAACGCCAAAATCCGTAATACCGCATGGATTAATTAATTTAAAATGCTCTTCATTTGTTTCAAAGTTTAATGCAAATCCATGATTTGTAATCCAGCTTCTTATGGCTATGCCCATAGCGCATATTTTTTTATCTCCTACCCATACACCCCTATATTTACTTTTCCTACCTGCAACAATTTCATTACTCCCTAATACCGATATTATCATTTCTTCCAATTGATTTAAATACCAATGTATATCCTTTTTAAAATAATTCAAATTTAAAACTGGATAACCAACAATTTGTCCATAGCCATGATAGGTAATATTGCCTCCCCTATCAGTCTCATAAATATCTATCCCCCTAGATTTAATTTCCTCCCTTGAATATAAGAGATTTTCCACCCCCCCATCCCTTCCTAGGGTGAAAACAGGATGGTGTTCTAATAGAAGAAAATATCCAGGTAGGTCTTGGTTGCTTTTCATATGGTCAAGCAGTTTATGTTGTAAATCCAAAGCCGTCTTGTATCCAATCTTGCCCAGATTGACAAAAATTATTTTTTTCATAAAATTACTTCCTTCTTAAAATTTTCTTCATCATATTACCATGCTTTACAATAATAACAAAACTTATAATAAAGTATCTAGATACTATAATAGACCCACAGATAAAACCATGGGCCTATTTTAAAGGGGGAGGAGATTACTTCTTTAACATATTAATACTATTATCATAAAAATCCTGTGCTGCCTCAGCAATTGCTTCATTTACAGTAGGATGGCCATGGATAGTAGTAATAATTTCATCGATAGTTGCTTCTAATCTAATTGCCAAGGAACCCTCTGCTATTAAATCTGTAGCCCTAGGTCCCACAATATGCAATCCTAGAACCTCACCATTTTTTTTGTCTGCTACAAATTTTACTAGCCCTTCGGTTTCCTGCATTATCATAGCCTTGCCATTTGCCATAAAGGGAAACTTGCCAGTTTTTACTTCATAACCCGCTTCCCTGGCTTCTTTTTCTGATAAGCCAACCGAAGCTAGCTCAGGTTTTGTATATACGCAGGAAGGAGTGGTTTTAAAATCAATATCAGATTTCATCCCCATAATAGCTTCTGCTGCAACTATCCCCTGGGCTGATGCTACATGGGCTAGCATAACACCACCTGTGCAGTCACCAACAGCGTATACATTTGTAATATTAGTTTGCATTTTTTCGTTAGTATCAATTGCGTTTCCTGAAACTCTTACCCCTAAATTTTCTAATCCAATTTTTGCAGTATTAGGCTTTCGTCCTGTTGCCATTAATACCTTATCAACTTCTACAATCTTTTCTCCCTTGTCATTCGTAATTTCAACCTCTAATTTATCTCCAGTCCTTTTTATAGATTTAACCTTGCTGCTAAGGTTTATATCAATCTTTTTCTTTTTCAATCCTGTTTCGAGGATTTTAACAATTTCCTCATCCATATTTCCCAGTAATTTGGGAAGTATTTCCACCACTGTAACCTCAGACCCCAACTCATTATATATACTAGCAAATTCTGTTCCTATTACACCCCCGCCAATAACACAAATGCTATTGGGTAGTTTGTCGAGTGAAAGTGCTTGATTGCTATTTATCACACCCTCTAATTCTGCCCCCTCAATAGGTACTTGTATTGCTTCTGAACCCACCGCAATAATCGCATAATCATAGTCCACAATTTCAGTAGTATTGTTTGTTAGCTTAACTTCTATTTGGTTGGGATTTAGGAAATATCCCTTTCCATTAACAACTCTAATGTCGTTAGATTTTAATAGGGCATTTATTCCCCCTACTAGCCTTCTTACAACCCTAGTCTTTTTGCGTTGCAATTTATCCCAGTTTAGTTGAACCGTGGGTATATCCAAACCTATTTCACCGTATCCCTTAATCTGTCCATATATTTCCGCTGTATGCAATAATACTTTTGTCGGAATACAGCCTACATTTAGACATGTGCCACCCATGTCCTTAGCCTCTATAAGTGTTACCTCTGCTCCCAGCTGTGCTGCCCTTATGGCGGCTACATATCCACCTGGGCCTCCTCCAAGAACTGCTATCTTCATACTACCCCTCCTAAAGCAATAGCTTACCCGGTTTTTCGATGTATTCCTTTACCCGTGCTAAAAATCCAGCACCTACAGATCCATCAACCACTCTGTGGTCGGCTGTTAAGCTTAAATTCATCATAGGTTTAATAACAAGGTCTCCGTTTTCCACAATCGGAGTTTCAATAATTGTATTAACACCAAGAATAGCAACCTCTGGTGGATTTATTATCGGTGTAAAAGATTCCATGCCAAACATG
>CAZUTD010000028.1:0-11657 GCA_964623185.1 uncultured Clostridiaceae bacterium | reverse complement strand
GGTATAAATAAAAATCTACTTCTTTTAATATTATCTTCTACAATTTTAACAATATCTTCTAAAACTTTTCCTTCCTTGGCTGCTCTAGCAGCAACAATTGCAGCAAATCCCAACTGCATACAATTGGACTTGGAGTCCAAAACAAAAATCTTGGCATCCTTATACTCCTCTAAAATCTTTTCCCTAACTGTACAGGCTGTATTATAGGTTCCACTCATAGCCGAAGATATAAAAACACATAGTAAATCGTCACCTTTGGCTACGACTTCAAGCATTTTTTGATATACTTCACCTAGCGAAGGTTGTGTAGAAAAGGGAATGCCCTCCCTGTCCATTTTTTTATAAAAGTCCTCATTGTCTATATCAGTTTCGTTTATACTCCCGTCCTCGAATGTAACAGCCAGGGATAAAATCCCTATATCTAGGTCTTTTCTAGTTTTTTCATCTATATAACTGGTGCTATCAGTAACTATTTTCACTCCCATATTCTTCATCCCCATTCAATTAGTAATTGTAATATACTATATCATCTTTCTATACTAATTTCCAAATAATTGTCTAATCATAAAGCATAATTTTTGACAACTTGTTTTACATAGGTGATAAGCTATAGCAATAGATCCATATTTACCCTAAAAATCACTTTCAAAAATCCAAACAAATTATTGAACAAGGGTTTCAATATACAGTTAATGGGTGTCTTATAAATATTATTTAATACCAATTTTAAACCTGGGGGAGATATATTTGAGTCCTAATAAACACATGAAAAGAAATATTAAAAACCAAGTACAAAGTTTTGGCGAAGGAACATAAAAGAGCTTCTTGACAAAAATTTTGTTTATTTCGCTTGCCTTTCTGATTATTCCCATGGTTGTCGTTTTGCTATATACCAGTTCAGCTACCACAAGCATCGTTGAGGATAACGGAGCTAACTACCTACGTGAGATGGCAAGTGAAAAAAGAAATCAAATAGAAATAGCTTTTCAAAATAAATTAGCTTTCATTGATGATGCTTCGAGGGAACATGCTGTTAATGAGTTTTTTTATGATTTTTTAGAAACCGGGCATTATGATCCTATCGTTGAACAAAAACTTATTGGAGACTTGGAGAAAAGATATAACAATAGTAACTTATATGAAAATGTATTTATTTTAGAGTATGATGGGGTCAACAAGTCTACAGTAATCATGGACGGTATAGGTTGGTGTATCCTTCTCAAATGTGGAAGTTGCAGCAGGTCAGGCTTTTTTTTGATAAGCCCCAGGCTATGATAGGCATACATCTTATTTCGCCTTCAACAGGTCAACCTTGCGTTTTATTGGCAGCCCCATTTTTCGATAGGGCTGGCCAAAATGTGATAGGTATATTACAGCATTCATTAGATTTGCATTCTATGACCGAAAATATAGTCACGGGAAATTCTGATAACGGACTAAAAACATTAAGGGTACGAAATCAAACTGTAAATGTTCAAGATACTATAAATACCCTAATTGCAAATATACAAGAATTTATGACTTTTATTGCCGATAATATCGGCAAGGATTATGAGATGTTCCTCCAGGTAGCAGAAGGATATAAAATCGATGCTGCAACTTTCAACCAATTAACTAGTGAAGCTGCAAATATGGGTCAAAGTATCCTTATGGCTATTAATGAAGTTTCTATTGCTATAAACGAGATAGCCACAACCATCAACCAAAGTGCTGAGGGTACCAACGAAATCGCCCAGGAAATTAACGAAACATCCAAGTCAGTTTTAGAAATAAACACAGCAGCTGAAAGCCTTTCCAATATGGCCAAGCATTTAATGGAGGCATCTAACAAGTTTAGGATTTAATTTTACTAAGAAAAAAACTAGTCCGCTTTAAGTGTGCGGACTAGTTTTTTTCTTCTACTATGTTTATATCTTTTCTATAATAAATTTTGTCATATCCAATGTCGAATATACTTTTTCTCCTTCATTTGCAATATCCGGAGTTCTATAACCTTCTTTTAATGCCCTATTTACTGCTGTCTCTATGGCATGGGCTTCTGTATTAAGCTTAAAAGAAAATCTGAGCATCATGGCCGCCGATAATATTGTAGCTATAGGATTTGCTATACCCTTGCCGACAAGGTCAGGAGCAGAACCATGAATTGGTTCATATAATCCCCTTCCCCCAAGCCCCAAACTTGCCGAAGGCAGCATACCTATAGATCCTGTTAACATGCTTATTTCATCCGATAGGATATCACCAAATAAATTTGTGGTCAAAATCACATCAAATTGTCGTGGCTTTCTTATTATCTGCATAGCTGCATTATCCACATACATATGATTTAATTCAACTTGGGGATATTCCTTAGATACTCTTTCGACAACCCCCCGCCATAATCGTGAACTTTCAAGCACATTAGCCTTATCTACATTTGTTAGGCTTTTATTTCTTTTCATTGCCATATCAAAAGCAATCCTAGCAATCCTTTCCACCTCTATATCACTATACATTTCCACATCATAGGCTGCAATTCCCCTTTGTGTTTCCCTTATTCCCCTTTCACCAAAATAAATTCCACCGGTTAATTCCCGTACTACTAGGATATCAAAACCCTCCCCAATTATCTCGGGTTTTAAAGGACATACCCCCTTCAAACTATCAAATAAGATACCAGCCCTCAAATTTGCAAAAAGACCCAATTCCTTTCTCAATCCCAATATTGCTCTTTCTGGCCTTTTATCCCCTGGCAAGCCATCCCACTTATTGCCCCCAACAGAACCTAAGAGGATAGCATGACTATTTTTACAAAGTTCTAGGGTGGCCTCAGGCAATGGTTGACCACAGACATCATATGCAGCTCCCCCTGCTAAGGCCTCCTCAAATGTAAAGCTATGGTTAAACTTTTCCCCTATTTTTTCAAGAACCTTAATGGCCGAATCCACTATTTCGGGTCCTATCCCATCACCTTTTATAACTCCAATTTTATAGCCCATGTCTACCTCCTAAATTTTTGCCCCAATATAATTTATAAGTCCCTCTTGCTCTATTATCCTTTTGATAAATTCTGGATAGGGTCGTCCAAAATAAAGCTCATTTTTTGTAATGTTTTTAATTTTACCTTCCTCAAGGTCTATTTCGATTATGTCACCTTGTTCAATAGCCCTTGACGCCTCGGTGCTTTCTATAATTGCAAGACCTATATTAAAGGAATTTCTATAGAAAATTCTTGCAAAACTTTCTGCTATCACACATGATACTCCCGATGCCTTGATGGCTATGGGGGCATGTTCCCTGGATGAACCACATCCGAAATTCTTTTGTCCAACGATAATATCACCTGCTTCTACCCTTAAAGCAAATTCTTTATCTATATCCTCCATGCAGTGTTTTTTTAGCATGTCTGGATCCCCTGTGTTCAAATATCTGGCAGGAATTATAGCATCAGTATCAACATTGTCACCATATTTAAAAGTCTTACCTCTTATCTTCATCTTATTGCCCCTCCACTAGTTTTTCAGGATTGTATATCCTACCCATTATTGCTGAAGCAGCAGCCACCGCAGGACTGGCCAAATATATTTCAGATTTTGGGTGGCCCATCCTACCAATGAAGTTTCTATTGGTCGTTGCTACACATCTTTCGCCTTCTGCCAATATTCCCATATGACCTCCAAGACATGGTCCACATGTAGGAGTGCTCACAAGAGCTCCCGCCTCTACAAATATTGTAATAAGGCCCTCTTTAATAGCCTGCAAGTATATTTTTTGGGTAGCGGGAAATATTATTGCCCTTACCCCCTTTTTTACTTTCCGTCCTTTAAAAATCTCTGCCGCCACCCTTAAGTCCCCTATCCTTCCGTTAGTACATGAACCGATTACAACCTGGTCAATAGCAATTTCGCCCGCCTGGTCTATGGTTCTAGTATTGTCCGGAATATGGGGAAAGGCAAGAGTAGGCCTTAGTTTTGATAAGTCTATGGTATATTCAGCATCATAATGGGCGTCCTTGTCAGCTTCATATATTGTAAATTCCTTTTTAGAGTGTTCCCTCATATATTCTATTGTCAATTCATCTACTGGAAATATTCCGTTCTTTGCCCCAGCCTCAATAGCCATGTTTGAAATAGTAAACCTATCGTCCATTGTTAAATTTTTAATACCATCACCAACAAATTCAATAGATTTATACAAGGCCCCATCTACCCCTATTTTCCCTATAATATGAAGAATTACATCCTTGCCACCTACCCATTTGGAGGGCTTGCCTATAAGATTTATCCTGATAGCGGACGGAACCTTAAACCAAGCCTGACCAACTGCCATACCTGCCGCCATATCTGTGCTGCCCACCCCTGTCGAAAAAGCACCCAAGGCCCCATAGGTACAAGTGTGTGAATCAGCCCCTATCACCACATCCCCCGCTACCACCAGGCCCTTTTCCGGCAATAGTGCATGTTCTATCCCCATTTCCCCTATTTCGAAATAATTACTTATATCATGCTTGTATGCAAATTCTCTCATGAACTTACATTGTTGTGCAGATTTTATATCCTTATTGGGGGTGAAATGATCGGGCACAAGAGAAATCTTATCCTTATGAAAGACTTTTTTTGCCCCCATTTTTTCAAATTCCTTTATTGCAACTGGTGCAGTTATATCATTTCCCAAAACCATATCCAACTTAGCCTCAATAAACTGTCCCGCCACTAGCTTAGCAAGCCCGGCATTTGCAGCTAAAATTTTTTGTGTCATTGTCATTCCCATTCTTTTTGCCTCCTAATTTTACCCCTAATATTTCATTTTTTTAGCTTACCATAGATTGGTCTAATGCATTATAAATGCTATTTACTGCATTTATATAAGCATTAATACTAGCCTCTACCACATTCACGCTTGTACCCCTGCCTATATAGTGGTTTCCATTGTATCGTAGCTTCACCACAGAATAACCCAGGGCATCAGTACCCTCTGTAACTGATTGAATAGAATAATCCTCCAAAACTACATCAATTGACAAGCACTTATCAATAGCACTAAAGGCTGCATCCACTGGTCCTTCAGCAGAGGAAATCCCCTCTATATTTTTACCGCCCTGATTTAAGACAACCGACGCTGTAGTTGTTATAGTATTTCCGCTGTTTATAACAAACCTCACTAGCTTGTAAGCATCTCCAACACTTGTTTCCCTCTTTAAAATAATAGCATCTATATCCCCATCATAAATTTGCTTCTTTTTGTCTGCCAATTCCTTAAATTCAACAAAGGCTCTTTCTAATTCTTCTGCACTCAACTCATACCCCATGGATTCAACCTTGTCCTTAAAGGCATGTCTACCGGAATGCTTGCCTATAACCATATTGTTTGTTGTAATTCCAATTGACTCTGGCCTCATTATTTCATAAGTTTCTGGATTGCTAAGAACACCATGCTGGTGGATGCCAGATTCATGGGCGAAAGCATTAGCCCCCACTATTGCCTTGTTGGGCTGGACTCCCACCCCGGTAATACTGGATAGGAGACTGCTTGTTTTCATAATTTCCTTGGTATTAATATTAGATTTAAAGCCATAGTGGTCTTTCCTTACCTCCATGGCCATAACCAATTCCTCAAGGGCAGCATTACCAGCTCTTTCCCCAATCCCATTTACCGTGCATTCAAACTGACTAGCCCCAGCCCTGGCTGCAGCCAATGTATTTGCAACAGCTAAGCCCAAATCATTATGGCAGTGAACAGAAATTTCTACTGTATCCAATAATTTTGATTTTTTTCTAATGTCCATTATAAAATCATAAAATTCAACTGGAGTCGTATACCCAACAGTATCCGGAATATTTATAATTTTTGCCCCAGCTTCAATAACCTCATCAAATATTTCTGCCAAAAATTTAGGATTAGACCTAGTAGCATCCTCTGCAGAAAACTCCACTTCAGGACATAGGCTAACCGCATATTTCACCATATCCACAGCCCTTTTTATAACCTCTTTTGGCTCCATCTTTAATTTGTATTTCATATGTATATCCGATGTTGCTATAAAAATATGGATCCTCGGTTTTTCCGCTTCCCTAACTGCCTGCCAGGCTTTGTCTATGTCTCCCTTAACAGCCCTGGCCAAAACTGCTACAGTAGAATTTTTGATTTCCTTGGCAATAGTCCTAACCGACTGAAAGTCCCCATCTGAGGATGCGGCAAAACCTGCCTCAATAATGTCTACCCCCATTTTTTCCAATTGCTTGGCTAATAACAACTTTTCCTTCACATTCATGCTGCAACCTGGTGATTGTTCCCCATCCCTCAGGCTTGTGTCAAAAATTTTAATTATCTTTGTCATTTTTTCCCTCCTAGTTTTCGGTAGATTAATAATTCAAAATATTTCGACTAATTCTCTTGCAGTTAATCTTCTAGCACCTTGTCAAGGTAAATCACAAGTTTTGAACTGGAATTGAAACATAAAAAAACCCTCGACTCTATAAGCTATAACTTATAGGGACGAAGGTTAAACTCGCGGTACCACCCTAATTTGCAGAAATAAACTGCCTCATTCCCAGACTATCATCTGGTATCCTGATAACGGAGGCCCCGTCTCCACCTAATTTAGATTTCTCAGTAGAGATGCCAGAAAGCTAGTATTACATACCATACCTATGCTAATTTTCACCAAACATTAGCTCTCTAAAATAAGTATTTGATATCTTTCTCTTCCTGAATACGCATACCAATCTTTATTTCTTTTTTGTTATTGAGTCATATTATATATGATTATAAATAAGGTTGTCAAGGTAAATTTAAAAATAGGCATTTTTTTGTAATCCTTGTGGAAAAATTGGGCTTATAGGCAAACATGGCCATAGCATAGGACAAGTCATGCCCTTTGTAAAGCACTTTATAATTATTTTATTTTGTGGGTATAAGACCTAGGTCTTTTATTATGGGTTTAGTTTCATCTTGTTCAAACCAGCTTATAAGCTTTCTAGCGCCATGGTCCAGAGGCAAATCTTTTCTGATCACCGCATAATAAGCATCAGTTAGTGGATATACCCCGCTAGCTATGCTTTCTTCGTTTGGAGCAACACCTTCAAAGGCAAGAATATTTAACCTCTCATCTATGCCTGTTATTTGACCCATGTTCATTAAATAGGTATATAGGGTATAGCCAAGGGCATAACTATTTGTTGGCTTAGCATTAAGTCCACCGCCATGATAGAAAGCTACCTGCTCCAACATTCCCTCCATTGTCAATTCCACATAATTTTTCCTTATTGAACTATGCATTTTTTTATCTTCCAATATAAGATTATCCATTTGTGATTGGCTGCCGCTATCAGCATTCCTGCAAATCGGGACAAGTTCACGGTCAGGCCCACCCAAGGCCAGCCAGTTTTTAATCCCATAGTCAAGATAAATACTCCGAACTTGGTCCATGGTAATATTCGTGCTAGGGTTTTCTTTTGGTGTTATAAATATCAATGCCTCTGCAGCCACGGGATAGAACTCAAGTTTTATACCCTTTTCTTCCGCCCTGTTTAGAATTTCAGAGGATGCATATGGTACAATCACCATATCAACTTTATTATCTAAGAGTAAATTATATGAAGGCACTGTTTTTGAAGCAGTATTGGGATAATTATCATTTTCATAACTTTGATACATGGCATTATTGATAGCCCTTACTATTGCCAAGGTCGATGTAGACCCATCGATTATTGGATAGTTTTCGTGGGTAATACCAAGTTTATCAGCCGTCTCAGTCATTAAATTTTGACCTGAGTCTCCATGGCTTTCCAATGTTTCCGGCTCTTTAACACTTGAATTCTGCTTATGATTTTGTCTATTACATGATATTAATAAAAATAATAGCATAATAAATATTAGAACTATTGGCAGTCTTTTTCGCACGCTTACACTCCCCTTCCTATAATAGTTAAATTATACCATGCAACATATTACTTGGTCAAAGACTGTGTTTGTAAATATCTTGCTTTATTTTCAAACTTATTTAATGTATAATATTATTATTTAGTATTATATAAATTGGGTATAGTTAATATTGTTGACTCAAGTATATATAAATAGGAGGGCATTACATGGACAATTTTTTAACAAGGTTTGCTACTAAAACTAAACTTCTCTTTGTTTTTATGCTCCTTATTTATGTTTCTATAATTGCAACATACTATAATTATTATAACAAAACAGTAGAAATTATAATTGCGGAACATACATCCAAGATAAGATTAATTGAATCTAGTATCTATAATGAAACCAAGTATTCTGAAATTATTAGCAAAATTGCCGAGAAAAAGCTACAGGATGAGTTAGAAGAATCATCCTACCACTTATTAGATCTATATGCTAACAATCCAGATGTCTTAACCTGGGATTTAAATACTATGAAAAATGATTATAGGGGTGCTGACATTTATATTATTGATGATAATTTGCATATTATCGCATCAACAATTGAAGAGGAAATAGGTATGTCCTTTGCTGACTACCCTAGCTTTTCTACCACCTTGAGAAGTCGTTTAAATGGAGCTAAATTTCGTTCAGACCCTATTAATTATTCATTCTTAGAAAACGAGTTAAAAAAGTTTAGCTATATCCCCACGCCCGATAACAAATATTTATTAGAATTAAGCGTAAACTTAAAAGATAAATATCCGGAACTTGATAGGTTAAATGTTTTATATCTTTCTAAGTCACTGCAAAATAAATATCCCTTCATTGAGGATATCAAGATATTCAAACACAATATAAACTCCGAAAAATCAACGGTTTTATTAATGAATAAGGACAATACAAATAAGCAACTATCTTCTTTCGAAAATAACCAACTAATCAGAGAAGCACTTGAAAAAAACGAAAGCAGGGAACAAACCTTAACAATCGGTGAAGAAAGTTATACCATTAAATATATTCCCTACTCGTCCATGCAGACTAAGGATACCCTAATGTGGTGGGGTTCCTATGTAATGGAGATAGTTTATAAAAATACAGAAATAATCAACTCTATAAAAAGGCAGAAAGTTATCTTTTATGAAAGTTCTGCACTTATGACAGTTTTTTATTTAGCATTTATATATATGTTTATATATGTAAGTCTTAAAAATAAGGAAATATCAGATACTGATTATTTGACAAAACTACCCAATAGAAGAAAATTTGAAGAATTCATGGAATTAAAAATAAATGAAGCCAGCAGGCAAAATACCAAAATTGCAGTTTTTTTCTTTGATTTAGACGATTTTAAAAAGGTTAATGATACCTATGGCCACTGTATGGGCGATAAGCTTCTCCAGAGTATAGCAAGAAGAATCAAGATAAAAACACCAAAGAACGGATTAGCATCTAGAATTGGTGGGGATGAATTTGTATGCGCAATATCAGGTTTGAAAAGCGATGATGACTTACAGGACTATGCTAAAACCTTCTCCAACATATTTGAGGAAGATTTTACAATAGATTCTATACAAATACCCATGAAATCTAGTATAGGTGTAAGTATCTATCCCGATCATGGGCATAATGCAGAAAAACTTGTTTGTGAAGCTGATACTGCAATGTATCATGCCAAACAAAACAAATTTAAAAAGCCAAATATTTTAAGTATTTAACTGACTAGCAAATACACCTACCATCCCAAAGTTATCCTTTTTTTTCAGAGGAAGGGGCCATGCTTTTGGCCCCAAAGAGGATGGAACTAGAGCTTAAAAACCTGCTACGATTGTTTTATTTTTATAATTTAATATCAAAAAAGTCATTTTACGCCTCCCTATTAAGAACCTAATTCCACCCTCCTGATTTGTTTATCCTTTTTTAATACTAACTGGGTATTAACCTTCTTTTTTGCTAATTTTCTTAATCCCTAATATGATATAAATGATTATATAATATCTGCACATAATATTTACACAGTGTTATCCTTGGTGAAAAATATGTTTAGAGAGGACCAATATGGCTGCTTTTAAAAATATTAAAAAAGAGATAATGAATGATATAATGAACATTAACTTTACTGAAAAGGAAATTCAGCCCTTGTTTAAGGCATCTAAAAATGCCCGCATAGTAATAGTCGGCCAGGCACCAGGCCGCAAGGCAGAAGAAACACATTTGTTTTGGAACGACCCAAGTGGAGACCGCTTACGAGAATGGATGGGAATGTCTCGTGAGGAGTTTTATGGAACGGATTTCATTGCCCATTTGCCAATGGATTTTTATTATCCTGGCAAGGCAAAGACAGGTGATAAGCCACCTCGCAAAGGTTTTGCAGAAAAATGGCACCCCCTTTTATTAAAAGAAATGCCAAAAGTCACAACAATAATCCTGGTTGGTGCTTATGCACAGAAATACTACTTAGGAAATACAAGGGGTAAAAACCTAACTGAGACTGTAAAAAACTTTCGCAAGTATTTACCACAATACCTGCCCTTGGTCCACCCCTCACCACTAAATCATGGTTGGCTAAAACAAAACCCCTGGTTTGAAAAAGAAGTTCTGCCAACTTTAAAACAATTAATTGGATCAATCCACAATTAAAGCGGTTAATCTAATCCAATAGATTAACCGCTTTAAGATTAATGTATTAATCAATTTTCTTAATGTTTAGTTTGAATCCTTTACATTATCTGTTAAACGAGCTGCTGCCTTGGCTTTTTCCCAAGCGTGAAGTAATAAGGCTAAACCTATTACCCCATATGCAATAAATGCCCTAAAATATTCACCTATTTGGGCATCACCCATTAGGTTTTGGCCTGCTTGGGGAGATACTATAAATAACAAGTGGAACAAGGTAGTACCCACCAAAGCTTCTTTCCATGAAGCTTTCTCTACAGTTGCTCCACCAATTAAGAGGGAAGCCACTGCAAATAGGCCCACTTGCTCATGGTTACTATAGGTGCTAAAGTTGCCTAAGTTTTGTAGATAAACTATTTGACCCCATGCTGCCAGTACTGTAGATATAAGGATTGCTATAGTCCTTGTCTTATCTACATCTATACCAGATATGCCAGCAATATGCATGTTTTGCCCTACTGCCCTCATATTCTGACCAAGTTTTGTTTTTAATAAGAAATATAAGCCCATAAATAATAGAATAATAAGGATAAAAGTCATAATGGGATAGGAAGTTAACCCGCCAAAAATGAAACTGTCCAATGATTTTCTTATACTTATTAAGTCTATAACATTTCGCAGGCCCTTTCCTGTAGACATCAAAATCTTCTTATTCTTAAAAGGGATTATGGTTCCAACAAGCAGTATAAATATCAATTGGTAAATCCCATTGGAAAAGAAGCCCAAAATCATGGAGGTAATCATTTCTCTTCCCTTGGCTTTATTTAAAACCCTGGCTACTAAGTAGCCTAGTAATATGGCTACAGGAGTCGAGACTATAATGGCAGTTATTATACCAGGCATACCGCCAATTCCATAGTTGATTATAAAAATCAAACCAACCTGGCCTGCCATAGCTCCTAGCACTATACCAAAATTCAAACCCATACCCGTTATAACAGGTACTATTAAAGACATTACTAAAATCAAATTCCTAGATAGTCTGAAAACCATTTCATTAAATACAAATCCCGGGGCAAGGCCAGAAAAATAAAAGCCAATTGCGCAGATTATCATAAATATTATTGGAACTATCATTAGGCGCCACCTTCCTTTCTGGT
>CAZUTD010000027.1:9821-11720 GCA_964623185.1 uncultured Clostridiaceae bacterium | reverse complement strand
TTTCTATAACTTTGTTATTATCTACTTATTTTTATGCAACAGGATTATGGCTTCCGTATGCGCCGAATGCGGGAACATATCGACTGGTTGTACTTTTACAGTTTTATACCCCCTTTCCTCCAAATATGCCAAATCTCTGCCCAAGGTTGCTGGGTTACATGAAACATAAACTACCCTCCTGGGTTTCATTTTCACTATAGTTTCTAGCACTTTTTCATCGCATCCTTTTCTAGGAGGGTCCACGACTACTACATGGGCATAAAATCCATTCTCGTATAGTTTTGGAATTACTTCTTCTGCCCTTCCTGTATAAAATTCCGCATTATTTATATTGTTTATCCTGGCATTTTCCCTAGCATCTTTAATTGCACTCTCTACAATTTCAACCCCTACAACCTTTTTAGCTTTTTGGGCTAAGAATAGGCTAATGGTTCCTATACCGCAATAGATGTCTATTACCCTTTCTTCCCCTTTAAGTTCAGCATACTCCAAGGCTTTTTTATACAATATTTCTGTTTGGACGGGATTGACTTGGAAAAATGATTGAGCTGAAATGTTAAATTTTAAATTGCCTATGTAATCTACTATTTTATTTTCTCCGTAAAGAACTATGTTTTCGTCGCCCATAATAACATTGGTATTTTTTTCGTTGATATTTTGAACAATGCTTTTTATTCCTTTTACTTCCCTCAAAAGCATTTCTACTAATTGCTCTGTGTGGGCTAGTTTTTTACTCTTGGTGACCAATACAACCATAATTTCACCGGTTTTAAAGGCAACTTTTGTTACTAAATGCCGTAAAAGTCCTTTGCCGGTTTTTTCATCATAAACGCTTATTTTATAGCTTTCTATATACTGTTTTACTAGCTTAATTATTTCACTATTAATAGGGGCCTGTATATAACAATAATCTGTATCCACAATATCATGGGTTCCTTTTTTAAAAAAACCTAGAATGGCCTTGCCATCTAATACACCCACTGGCATCTGAGCTTTATTACGGTATTTGTAGGGGTTTTCCATCCCTATTATGGGTAATAGCTCAGTATTTATCTTCCCAATCCTCTCCAATGTGTCTTTAACTCTTTTTTCTTTCATTTTTAACTGGTGTTTGTAGTCTATATGCATTACCTGGCATCCACCGCATGTATTTGCAAGTGGACATAGGGGTTTTACCCTAGAGTCCGATGCTTTTATGATTTTGATAATTTTCCCTAGGGCATAATTTTTTTTAAGAAGGGTAATTTTAATTTCTACTATATCCCCCGGAACACCTTGGGCAACAAAAATTGTAAAACCATCTATTTTTGCAACGCCCTCACCACTATGTCCTAAATCTTCAATTTCCACAGTATATTTATTATCTTTTATAAGCATAGATTATGGGTCCTCCTTCTAATCTCTCTTGTCGATTTTTATAGTCTCAGTATCATTTTACACTATTATTCTAGTTTCTTGACAGCTTTTGTTAAACTATTTTTGTTTACCAAAGACATGTAATGTATTATAATGGTAATAATTGAATAGCCTGGCAATAGTAGGAGGGAGTGGAAAATATGTCACGAACAATTAAATCAATTTTATTATTAATTATCATTTTCATATCTGCATCAGGCATACCTTTATATGCCGATACAATAAATTGGAATTTTGATTTTGAACTTTCTAAACCTGATATTCTTTCAAAAAATGAATCTATACTGATTGATTCTAATGTAAACATAATATCTCCATCTCAAGTAGATTTGGAGTTGATTGTAAAAACGAAAGAAAAAAATTTAAAACTAAACCTTAACCAAACCAATCCAGTAAGCCTAACCTTATATTTTAAGGATGAGGAAATTATGACTATTCAACCAGAAAATGCAGTTATAAGTGATACACAAGCTCTTGTGATTC
>CAZUTD010000027.1:5982-9750 GCA_964623185.1 uncultured Clostridiaceae bacterium | reverse complement strand
GGTGACTATGAATTGGAGGCAAGGCTTAATATTGAAAATTTAGAGGGAGAAAATCTGTCAGAAAGAGTCAGCATTTCTTACCAAAGGGATATGAACTATATTAAACCACTGGAGTCGATTACCAGGAATGAAACCGCCCTGACCTTATATTTCCCGGATAATAATGCCAATTATCTTATTCCTATAACTAGGGTTATTCCCTATACAAAAACCCCATTAAGGAGTACCGTAGACAATCTTAAGTTTGGACCCAAGGAATCCATGGGTTTATTAATGGGCTCCCCGATACCAGAGATTGAGGGTTTGAGTTTAAACAGAGGAATTGCCAATGTATACCTTCCCAAAGACATTGGTATCTACAACGATTATTCTTCTACAGCACGGCTAGCCCTTGATAGCTTTTTATATTCCCTGACAGCTATTCAAGAGGTAGAGGGTGTGCAATTTTACTTTGACAACAAAATATTAACTGATGGATTTCATGGACGCCTTGTGGATAAGCCCCTTAATCGTCTAAAGACAGCAAAATATTATACAGGATATATCACCGATACGGACCAATGTTTGTTATTGCCAATTAGCACTACAGATATTGTAGGGTCTACCCCCACAGTAGATATTTTGTTTGACGGTTTGAAGTATAGCAGCCAATTGCTGCCCTATAATTACTATCTACAACCCACTGTTCCGGAGGATCTTATCTTGCTGGACTATAGTGCAGATGGAACGAATCTTAAACTATATATGAATGAAGCTTTTATAACAGCTTATAGTGACCTACCGGATTATAGAAAGCTTATGGTGGACTCTATTATATATACATTTACATCATTGGACGATATTTCATCTGTTGAATTTTTTGTTGAGGGTTTTACCTCCACAGAATCACAAGGAATCCCTTTGGGTCAACCTATAAGTCGACCTGCCTATATCAATCCTGAATCCTAAATATTCTAGAGCAGGTTAAGTAGTCCTGATGTAAATGCTTGGCCTGTTTTAGTAATATGAATTAAATTTATTAATAATCAAAAAAATAAGCACAGTATATGTGCTCAGAAAAAGAATCAGTTTACCTCTAATAATTAGAATGTAGGTAGTGACAAGTAAATAATCAAAAGCTGTTAAGCATTATTTACCAATAATCCAAAATTTATACCCTTGGATTTGATTCTTTTTATTTTCTATAATAATATATAAAGCTTCCCTCATTAATCATTTTTCTCATTTTATTTTTGATTTTTGTTTTTATCATTTCTCGTGTAGGTGGAATTACCAGGATAAAACCCATCGTATCAGTTACAATCCCCGGGGCTAATAATAATATGGCCCCTATGATTACGCACAAGCCATTAATCAATTCATCCCCAGGCATACGGCCCTGGCTCATTTCTATTTGGATTCTTTTTAATACCTCTTTGCCCTCTTGTTTAGCCAAATATGCTCCGAAAAATCCAGTGAAAATTACAATCAGCACTGTATAACCTACACCTATATATCCACCGAGTTTTATTAAAATTGCTAGCTCTATAACAGGCATAATAGTAAATAAAATAATAAGTTTTAATAACATATCAACACCTCACTGAGAATAGTTTACCAGCTCATTATATAATACCGGGTGGGTTTTTTTAAAATTAAGGGGTTTTAAATTATTATCTACAAAAGCATGAATCGTTATCCCCGTGGCTATTAAACACTTGTCACTTTTTCTAATCAAGCTGTATTCAAATGTTATTCTTATCCCCTTAATATTTTTTATTTTTGTTTTTATAATAATTTCATCATCATATTTGGCAGGTTCTTTATAGTTACATTGAACTTCAATTACCGGTAACATAACATTCTTTTTTTCCATTCCCTTGTAGGTATACCCTATCTTTCGCAAAAAGTCTGTCCTACCCACCTCAAACCATGTGAAGTAATTTCCATGGTAAACAACCCCCATTTGGTCAGTTTCTTGATAACGCACCCGTATTTCGCTCAGACTCTCTTTCAATTAAATACCTCCCTAATAGTAAGACTATTTTGATACTGTAACAGGAAAAGAGTCTACTGTTTTGTAGACCCTAGGGATTACCTTTAAATCAATAAAGGGGGAGAATATATTTTATATTAATATTTTATGAATTAAGTAGAAAGATTGTGCAGGTTATTAATACAATATATTTATTAGAGAATTCTAGTTTTCCCACTATAAATTAATCCTGTGTTGGCATCTACCGTTACTATGTCGCCATTTTTAAGTGTTTTGCAAGCTAGTTTTGCCCCCACTATGGTGGGTTTTAAAAGATTTAATCCAACAATTGCAGCATGGCTTGTTATTCCGCCATCCTCCGTCACTATTGCAGCTGATTTTTCCATATAAGATATTAAGTTTTTATCAGTAAATTGTGCTACTAGTATATCGCCTTCTTCAAATTTCTGGTCTTCTTCCCTGGTAGGATCCAAAATCACTACTTTTCCTGTGGCCGATTTTTTACCAATCCCCATACCTGATAATAGGATATCCCCTACAATATGGGCTTTAATTAAATTGGTTGTTCCAGCCACACCTACGGGCACCCCTGCAGTTATAACTACTAATTCACCCCTTTGGATAAGTCCGTGCTTTAGCGCCGTTTTTGTGGATACATCTATAATATCATCAGTGGATTTTAATTTTTTAGTAATTATAGAACTAACACCCCATACCAAACTCAACCTTCTTCTGACGCTTTCTTTTGTTGTGGTTGCGATAATTGGAGCCTTTGGCCTAAATTTTGATACCATTCTTGCTGTATAGCCCGATGAACTAGCCGTAATAATGGCCGATGCCTGTAAATCTAAAGCTGTTAGACATGTTCCATTGCTAATAGCATCAGTTATTGTAGTTTCCTTGTCAATTGCCCTGCTCCTAAACAATTCTCTATAATCAATGGTTTCTTCAGTTCTTTTAGCGATAATCCTCATGGTCTTCACAGCCTCAACAGGATATTTCCCGGCTGCTGTTTCCCCTGATAACATTATGGCATCGGTTCCATCTAGGATAGCATTAGCTATGTCTGTAACCTCTGCACGGGTAGGTCTAGGATTTCTAATCATAGAATCTAACATTTGAGTAGCTGTAATTACTGGTTTCCCGACTTTATTACATTTTTCAATCATAATTTTTTGTATTATTGGTATTTCCTCTGTAGGTATTTCAACTCCTAGGTCTCCCCTGGCAATCATTATCCCATCTGACACACCAATAATTTCATCTAAATTATCTATGCCTTCTTGGTTTTCTATTTTTGAAATAATTTGTATTTCCTCTGAATTATTGTCCTCTAGTAGCTTTCTGATAGCCAATACATCTTCTGCTTTTCTAACAAAGGAGGCTGCAACAAAATCTATTTTCATTTTCATACCAAATTCTATATCTTTTTTATCTTTTTCTGTAATGGCTGGAAGATTAATTTTAACGCCTGGCACATTAACCCCTTTATAATCTTTTACAAGACCTGAATTTTCTACAATACATTCAATATCAGTTTCATTTATAATTTTTTTTACTTGAAGTCCTACTAAACCATCATCAATTAATATTCTATTTCCTACTTCTATATCCTGTGGCAAGTTTTTATAACTAAGGCTACAAATCTCCTCATCGCCCAAAACTTCTCTCGTTGTTAAGGTAAATGTCTGTCCCTCTTTTAAAAAAACTTCCTGATTCTTAAATACTCCTGTCCTGATTTCCGGTCCCTTTGTATCTAGAAGGATAGCTATGGGTTTATCTAGTTCCTCTCT
>CAZUTD010000027.1:0-5972 GCA_964623185.1 uncultured Clostridiaceae bacterium | reverse complement strand
ATGTGGCCATTATAGGCGTTTGCTCTTCTTCTTTTACCTCTTTAATCATCTCCATCCTTCTGCCATGTTCTTCATTGGTTCCATGAGAAAAATTTAATCTGGCAACATCCAAGCCATTTTCAACTAATTCCCTGAATACTTCCTTCTTTTCGCTGGCAGGTCCTAATGTACAAACAATTTTTGTTTTTTTCACAAATCTTCCCTCCCCCTAAAATTTTGGGTATAGCGTTAAGATTTTAGATAAGAAAACAAGCCGTACTAATAAGAGCTTGTTCATCGTTCAACTATCTGGGTAGGAAATTAAATCTCGTCTGAAGAAACTATGTGGACCCCGGCACTTGGCAAACGACGATATTTAAATTCCCCTATATTGAGAGCACATCTACTAATTGATATATATTTTTATCAATTTTTTTCTCCATCTTAAGAGCTTCAGCAAAATCCATGCTGTAAATTTCATTTCCCTTTACACCCACAGCAAGATTCTCTTTTTTATCTATCAACAAATCTACAGCTTTTGCCCCCATTTTACTAGCTAAAACCCTATCAAAGGCGGTGGGATTCCCCCCCCTTTGGATATGTCCCAAAATTGTTGCCCTGGTTTCTATACCAGTTCTTTCCTCTATTATGTTGCATAATTCTATAGCACCCCCTGCTCCTTCAGCAAGGACAATAATACTATGTAATTTACCCCTATTTTTCCCATTTAAAAGCTTTTTACAAACTTTGTCTATATCCAAACCTATTTCCGGGATTATTATGCTTTCTGCCCCACCCGCTAGACCTGAATATAATGCAATGTCACCACAATGTCTTCCCATTACCTCAATGATATTAGCCCTGCCATGGGATGCTGATGTATCCCTTATCCTACTAATAGCCTCCACTACTGTATTCATTGCGGTATCAAATCCAATAGTGTAATCGGTGTAAGCTAAATCATTGTCAATGGTTCCGGGAACACCAATGGTTGGTACACCCAATTGGTTTAAGTCCTCAGCACCTCTAAATGACCCATTCCCACCAATTACCACCAAACCTTCTATTCCAAATACCCTAATCACATTCAAAGCCTTGGATTTACCCTTTTCAGTTGTAAATTCCTCGATACGAACTGTCTTTAATATGGTGCCTCCCCTATGTATAATGTCAGCCACTGAGGATAAACCCATGTCCTCTAGTTCCCCATGTATTAATCCCTCAAATCCTCTCCGAATTCCCATGGCCTTATAACCCTTCGAGATTGCACTTCTTACCACTGCCCGTATGGCAGCATTCATCCCCGGCGAATCACCGCCACTTGTTAAGACACCTATTGTACCCATGGTCCTACCATCCTTTCCCCCTGTAGGCCTAATTGAATTACTCATATCTTAGTTTTCTCTTCATAAAATTATACCATAAAATAGTACATATTAATATTGCATAAGATAATGAACATCTTGACTTCATTACACCTACATCTAAAATCCCTGATATAATAATATGGCATGTGCCTCCTCTACTTCTGATCTTGGCACCAATATTTCACATAAGCCATTATCGCTATTTTTACTGACGGGTTTTAGCTTTACCAAAAAACCATCCCTGATCAGAATTTCCTCAATACGCTCAGCATCTTCCCTTGTGTTTGCCATATATACAACTGTCCACATTTTAAGGCCTCCCTTATCCCCTATCCTAAAGTAATTGATATTTTTCTTATTTTAAAAAAGTCACTACCTATATAAAAGGAGTTAAGAAATTGATTTCAACTTAACCGATTCTTTGCCAAATATTTTAGATAATTTACTAATTAAATCTTCGTTTAGCTTGACCCACAGATCCCTATCTGCCCTTAAAACCTTATTTTCCTTTTCAATATAAATATAAACTGGCACATTGCCGTGGTATTTCTTAAGAATAGGCTTTGCCTCTTCTATCAAGGTAAGCTTGCCTCTTTCTTCAATTCTAATATAGAGTCTGTTGAATTCCATTTTTTTAAGAGCTTGTATTTTATTTGCTAATACTTTTGGTAATTCATCATCCTTGACATCCAAGGTTCCTTCTATAATAATTAATTGGTCCTCCTCCAATAAATGAGTATAATCCTTTAATGTTCTAGGAAATATTATACATTCTATCCTACCAAATAAATCTTCCAAAACAATAAATGCCATCAACTGATTATTTTTTGTAACTTTTGTTACTATTTCAGTTATAATTCCACCCACCCTTATCCTTTGTCCATCCCTGTGTCTTATCTTATCTGGATTCTCCATAATCTCTATTAAATCATTGCTATTAACATTTGTAAGTGTCTTTAATTCCTGCTGGTATTCCGCCAAGGGATGTCCACTTAGATAAAGGCCGACTACCTCTTTCTCCATGGCAAGTTTGATTTTGTCATTAAATTCTTTAATATTTGGTAGTGGGCTTTCCCTAAGGGCTATGGCTGCATCAGCATTTATATCGAATAGGCCAATCTGACCCTCCACATTTCTTTTTTTATCTTGTCCAACACTGTCCAATATTTTTTCATATGCTGCTATTAATTGCGATCTGAACACTTTTAAACCATCAAATGCCCCGCATTTTATCAAGCTTTCAACAGCCCTTTTATTTAAATCTCTTGAATCTACTTTTTGACAAAAATCTGTGTAACTAATAAAATTACCCTTTTCTTCCCTAGCTCTTACTAGAGAGTTTATCATATTTTCCCCTACATTTTTAACGGCTGATAATCCAAATCTAATTTTATCATCCTCCACTGTAAAAGTGCTAAAGCTTTTATTAATATGAGGTGGTAAAACTTCTATATCCATTCGTCTGCAATCTTGTATATATTGTGCTACTTTTGGAGTATTACTCATAACACTGGTCATCAAAGCCGCCATAAATTCTACTGGATAGTAGGATTTTAAATATGCTGTTTCATAGCCAAGCACAGCATAGGCCGCAGCATGAGATTTGTTAAATGCATAATTAGCAAAATCGATCATATCATCGTAAATTTGATTTGCAATTTTTTCTGATATCCCATTTCTGATACAACCTGGTATTTCTATATTACCCTCATCATCTTTTTTCCCATAAATAAAATATTGTCTTTCCTCTTCCATAACGGCCATTTCTTTTTTACTCATGGCCCGTCGTACTAAATCACTTCTTCCATAGCTGTAGCCAGCTAGGTCCCTTACTATCTGCATTACCTGTTCTTGATATACCAAGCAACCATAAGTTACCCCCAAGATTGGTTTTAAGCTATCATGTAAATATTCAACCTTGGATGGGTCATTCTTGTAGGCTATGTACTTGGGTATAGAATCCATTGGTCCTGGCCTAAACAAAGCAATTCCTGCAATTATATCCTCGAAAGAATTAGGTTTTAATTCTTTCATAAATTGTACCATCCCGGCACTTTCCAACTGGAAAATACCTAGGGTTTCCCCCCTGCTAATAAGCTGGTAGACCTTTTTATCATCATAGTTAGTATTTGAAAAATCTATTTTTATATTATGATTTTTTTCTATATAATCTATGGCATCTTGTATAACTGTCAATGTCCTTAGTCCCAAAAAATCCATTTTAAGCAGGCCTAAATCCTCTAGAGTACCCATAGGAAATTGGGTAGTTATACTATCGTCATGCATGTATAGGGGTATATACTGCTCCAAATCCTCCTTAGAAATTACTACCCCAGCAGCATGTGTGGACGCATGCCTAGGTACACCCTCTAATTTTTTTGCCAGTTCAATCAATTGTCTTACTTCCTCATCTTCCTCATAAAAACTTTTAAACTGTGGATTCATTTGCAATGCTTTATCGATGGTTATCCCTACAGCAAAGGGAATTTGTTTTGCTATGCGGTCTACTATATTATAGGGCATATTAATTACCCGCCCAACATCACGAATAGCTGCTCTTGCTGCCATTGTTCCGAAGGTAATTATTTGTGCCACCCTTCCCTCGCCATATTTACCCTTGACATAATCTATGACTTCTTCCCGTCTTTCATAGCAAAAATCTATGTCTATATCAGGCATGGAAACTCTTTCCGGATTCAAGAATCGTTCAAATATAAGATTATAACGGATAGGGTCTATATCTGTTATTCCCAAAGTGTAAGCTACTATACTTCCCGCGGCACTTCCCCGTCCAGGCCCGACAGGTATCCCATTATCCTTGGCATATTTTATAAAATCCCATACAATTAAAAAATATTCAGCATATCCCATTTCACCTATTATTTTAAGTTCAAATTCCAATCTTTCTTTTAACATTTGGCTGGGTGCAGGATACCGTTCATTCAGACCCCTAGTACACAATTCTCTTAAATACCCCTGCACATCATAGCCTTTAGGTGTTATATACTGAGGTAGGTGTATAGTATTAAAATCAAATTCTACATTGCAAACCGAAGCTATTTTGCTTGTATTTTCTATGGCACCTTCTGCATGGGAAAACAGGTCTTCCATTTCATCAGGACTTTTTAAATAAAATTCTGAATTTGGAAATCTCATCCTATCCGTATCTTCCCTTATCTTACCTGTTTGTATGCATAATAAAATATCATGGGCATCCGCATCTTCTTTATAAATATAATGAACATCATTGCTGGCAACCAAGGGTATTCCTGTTTCTTTACTTAGTTTTAACAATTGATAATTCACATCTTTTTGCTCTGCCATCCCATGATCCTGTAATTCCAGATAAAAGTTTCCCTTCCCGTAAATCCCTTGAAGTTTTAAAGCCAGATTCCTGGCTTTTTTAAAATTATTAGCTAACAAATATTGTTGTATATCTCCTGCCAAACACCCACTAAGGGCGATTAAACCACCATTATATTTTGACAATTCATCGTAGTCTACCCTAGGTTTATAATAAAATCCATGTATATAGGAATGGGATACTAATTTAATTAGATTTTGGTATCCCTCCATATTTTTTGCCAGGAGGACTAAATGTCCCTGGTTTTTATCCTTATTGGGATCCTTGTCCCTCATACTGCGCGCCGCTGTATATACTTCACACCCTATAATTGGTTTAATTCCCCTTTTTATAGCTGCCTTATAAAAATCTACCACGCCAAACATGCTGCCATGATCAGTAATTGCTATGGCGTTCATGCCTAGCTCTTTTACCCTATCCATCACTTTATTAATGGAGGTAAACCCATCCAGCAGGCTATATTCCGTATGAACATGTAAATGTACAAAGTCCTTACTCACTGGATATCACGCCCCTTCAATACATTTAATTTATCATATTTCATCTTAGATTAAAAGGCTTTAAACACAAAAAAATTGCTAGGCAACTACCTTTGTGCAAAAAATAAGGAGTTTGTGCAACTGCCACAAACTCTTGTTATAATCATTTTTTATTTATAATATTAAATTTAAGCCTATATCGTTTCAGAAATTAGTAGATGACTATTATCCCCAATAATCTTTTATGTCTAGGTATGATTCGTAAGTGTTGACATTGCGAAAACAAGCTAGATCTTGCGAAAAATTTGTTATTTTTTCCTCACCAATTATTTTGGTGTTCATTTTTTTCAAAAAACTTATCATTTTATAATTCCGGTTTTTAAGCTCATTTTCCATGGTCGCTAGACATTTTTTCGCATAAATTGCATGTAAGGGTTGATAAAACCCTTTTATATAGGGAACCATAATATCCTCTTCGCCGAGCTGGCTAATCATATATTTAATTAAGTCCTGATTTAAAAAGGGCATATCACAGGGCAAAGCAAGAATATGGGATTTCTTTGTTGTCGACAATCCCGTATAAATACCTAGCATTGAATTTTTGTCCTCAAGACACATCTTATCCCTAACAAATTCCACATCCTTTAACATGGGATATTCCTCTGGGTGATTGGTTACTAAAATTATTTCTTCGAATAAAGGTCTCAACTTATCTACTATTCTCTCTATCATTGTTTTTTGAGCCACCCTTTTCAGTGAAATCGGTCTTTTAGAATTTTTTTC
>CAZUTD010000026.1:0-11893 GCA_964623185.1 uncultured Clostridiaceae bacterium | reverse complement strand
AATTATTTCATTGTATATGCTAATGGATAAGGAAATATTTAAAAACAGCACGGAAAAATTTTTAAGGGCCCATATGAAAGCCGACAAGGTGGACAGGCTTAAAGATTTTGCCAGGGAAGCAGATGATCTTTTTGCAAAGTTTATTATAGGTAAATTTCTAGACTCCTTTATTATAGGTGTAATTTGTTTTGTGGGACTCAAGATGATAAGGATTAGGTATGCTCTTTTACTGAGCACCATTGTAGGCCTTACAAATATGATTCCCTATTTCGGACCCTTTATTGGCTGGGTACCGGTTGTCTTTATCACATTATTTGATAATCCTATCAATGCCCTATGGGTTAGTATATTTATATTAGCCTTACAACAATTTGATGGTCTAATTTTGGGACCTAAGATTTTGGGCGATACTGTTGGTATAAGACCCATTTGGATTGTGTTTTCTATTACGGTTGGGGGGAAATTGGCAGGGGTTTTAGGGATGTTTTTGGGTGTACCGGTATTTTCGGTTATGAGTTTAATCATAAGCCGCTATGTCAATAAGAGGTTGGAAATGAAAAATCAAGAAGATTTGTTATAGGTTAATAATATTTAAAAGCTCCCACTTACCAAAAGGGGAGCTTTTAAAATATATTTTACCTTATTATAATATTAGAACTCATAATTTTGTCCCGGTTGTAATATTATTACCTCTGCATCCAGTACCTTAGACTTAAAAGTTTCTGGGCAAGCCTTGATAATAGGCATGGTATTATAATGCATTGGAATTACAAACTTAGGCTTAATAAATTCTACTGCCTTGACTGCATCTGCAATATCCATTGTAAAATTACCACCTATTGGAATAAGGGCAAGATCAATCTTTTCAGATGCCAATAACTGCATATCCATGGTCAGACCTGTATCACCGGCGTGATAGAGTTTTTTATTGTCTATTTCGATAACAAAGCCTCCTGGATTACCGGCGTAGATTATATCATGGTCCGTTTCAATACATGAACCGTGAAGTGCAGGAGTCATCTTTACCTTACCAAAATCTAGCTCAACCCTACCCCCGATTTGCATGGGGTGGGTTCGAATCTTTTGTTTTTGCAAGTATAGGCATATTTCGTAATTGGAAATGACCTTGGCCTTAGATTTTTTGGCTATCTCGATAGTACTGCCAAGGTGGTCGCTATGACCATGTGTTACAAATATGTGTGTGATTTCACTTTCTAAAAAATCCGGGTCTATATCCTGGCTGAAAAAGGGATCAATTAAAGCTTTTATGGATGAAGTTTCTAGATAAAAAGCCGAATGACCTAAAAATTGAATCTTCATAATACCACTCCTAATAAATTAGTTATATAAGTATTATACCAGAGCTTAGAAATTTTAAACTAAAATACGCCTATCTCATTAAATTGATTGATTTTAGTAACATGGGTATCACCTGTTTCTTCCTGGACACAACACCCTTAATAAAGGCCCCCTGCATATCTTTTATTTGAAAGGCACTAGGTATCAGGTGGCTATTTTTGCCTTGGTAAAGGATATAGGAGCCCTCATTTATTATGTCTGTGATAAGCAACAAGGTAATTTCATAATTATTAGTTTTATGGACCTGGTTTATAAAATCTATAAAAGAATCCTTTCTATTAAAAACATCCTCTATATCCAGGGTAAAAACCTGACTTATCCCAGTTTTTAAAGTTTCCAAATTGAATTCTTTAAAATCTTGATAAAATATTTCCTGAATACTTTGCCCTTCTAGGGATGTACCAGCTTTAAACATTTCCATTGCAAAATTATTAATATCTAAACTTATAATTTCATTTAATTTTTCTATGGCAATTTTATCCTCAGGGGTAGTGGTTGGTGATTTCAAGAATAAGGTATCAGAAATAATACCTGCCATTAGGACCCCTGCTATTTTTGCTTCTATGGCTAAATTAGCCTCCCGAAACATTTGATATATTATGGTACAGGTACTACCTACAGCTGAATTCCGAAAGTTGATAGGCATGGAAGTAGAAATATCCCCCAGTTTATGATGGTCAACAATTTCCAGTATTTCCGATTCCTCTAGACCCTCGGCACTTTGGGCATATTCATTATGGTCAACTAAAATAGTTTTCTTTCTTTGAGGATTCAAAATATGCTTTTTATTTATAAAACCTAAAAAGATATTCTCATCATTTACTATGGGATAATTTCTATAATGGGTATTGATAATTTCTTCCTTAATTTCTTCTAAATAATCATTTTCATAAAAACGGACAATATTTTTTCTTCTCATTATAGTAGATATGTCATTACATTGATCAAGAATTTTGGAGATATAATATGTATCCCTAGGAACCGATAATATGGTAACTCCTGCTTCGTTCGCCATATCAATATATTTTTTAGATATTAATTTACCACCCGTTATAATAATAAGCTGAACTTTTGATTCAATGGCTTCTTCAATCACATCATAATCATCTCCAACAATTATGATATCCTCTTCACCCAGGGACCCGGCTATGGTCTTATAATAATAGGCAATTACAGAAATCTTTCCATCAAAATAGGCCGCATTTCCCGCCAGGAGTTCTGCCTGCAAATCGTATTTTAAAGTTTTAAGTGATGTTTTTAGATGGTTGTGGTCTCTCTTGATTAAGCCCATGGCAATATCCTTCATGCTCACAATCCCCAACAACTTGTTATCCCTGTCAACAATTGCTACGGTTTGCAAATTGTTCTTTTCCATAAGATTATAGACAGAAAAAATGGAAGTATCCGAGGAAACTCCTTGTCCGAAGTCATATTGTAAATCCTTTACCTGAATTTTAACATTATCAAGAAGTTGAGGCGGTGGCAGGTTGAAAAAATTAAGAACATATTTAGTTTCCCTATTTATTTCACCTAGGACATAAGGAAGGGTATTATAACCCAATTGATTTTTAAGATTAGAAAAAGCTATAGCGGATGCTACGGAATCAGTATCTGGATTTTTATGGCCAAAAATGAAAATCGACATGGTAACACCTCCTTTCTTTTAAAAGGCTTGTCTTAAACCTACTACTAACTTAATATTATAAGGCTATTAGATTTAAAATACAATATTGCCATTATTTATTTATTTTGTGATTGTAGTTTTGAAAAGTGGGTAATTTATTAAAAAGGATGGAAATCGTATATGAAGTAATAATAATTATTACTTAAAAGCATTTCAAAATAAGAAAATCTATGTTATTATTATATCGTGGAGTAGGCAAAAATAATAGGAGGTGAATTCCCTTGACAAGACAACAAAAAATTGCCATGGTAGTAGCGCCATTATTAGCCCTTGTTATACTCTTTGGGGGTAACACGGTCTTAGGTGGACCGGACGGCGAATTATTTGAAGGAATAGCAAAGGGATTTGATGGTGAAATTAAGGTAAGGGTTGAAGTTGCTGAGGACGAAATTTTATCAATTGATATTTTGGAAATTAATGATACACCGGGATTAGGTGATGAAGCGGCACGGGAAATAATAGAAAAAATTCTTGAAAACCAATCCACTGATGTAGATATAGTCTCGGGTGCTACCGGTTCTAGTAAGGGGACCATAAAGGCTGTGGAAAATGCTCTTGGTATAGTTAGTGACAAGGAAGTAGATAGCGTATCGAGTGCCACAGCTCCTAATGGGGAGACCACTGAAACAGAGGAAAAGGAATATACTCCCACTGATATTGACCTGGATAATGGTGAATATGAGGGGACTGCAAAGGGATTTGATTCAACCATTAGGGTAAATGTGAAATTAGTTGACGGTAAAATCCATGATATAGAATTAGTAGAAATCGGAGACACCCAGGGTCTTGGTGATAAGGCAGCCAAGGAGGTAATAGAGGCAATGGTTTCATCTAGTTCTCTTGATGTTGATACCGTAACAGGTGCTACAGCTTCTTCACGGGGTACAATCAATGCTGTTAAGAATGCACTTGGTCTATAGGTTTTCTGACCCCTGGAAGAATCTATTAGATACTGAATCATAAATGACAGATAGGATTTGTATAGAATTTATATTGATTATATGGAGTAATTTATATTTATAAGGGGAATTCCCGGGTGGGGGTTTCTCTTTATTTTTTGTTAGGATTTTAATGGGTTTACACACATTATTGAGCGACGGGTAAAGGTTTGTTAGATTTATATTTTAAATATGAAGGATAGGCAAAATATTTATCTGGAAAACATATTTATATCAAGGAGGGGTAAGATGAAAGTAATATTGTCAGATAGTGCTAGGGAGGAAATTACTAATAGGAATACAGGGCAGCAAATGATGCGTGTCTATGTAGCAGGCATTGGCTGAGGTGGGCCTAGATTGGGCTTATCTCTGGATGAGATTAAAAGTACAGACCTCGTTAAGGATATTGATGGGGTTAAAATTATTATCGATAAGGATTTGGAAGGCCAGTATGAGGAGATTTTCGTGGACTATGTTAAGTTTTTATTTAAGAAAAGGTTTTTTGTAGCACCGACAAATGGTGGTCAATGCCGGTAAAAATTATTAACCCCCTTGAGAGCTAATCAAGGGGGTTAATAATTGCAAACAACGGGAATTACTGAAGTGGATCCGTCCTCAAATATTTTGAGTATTTGAAGTTCGTGTTTTTTTGAATAGAAAATTTCGATAAAACAATTACTGCAAAAATACCTAGTTTTGCTAAGCCTTCCCGTGTTTTCATTACCGCAAATAGGACATTGCATTTAATTCACCCCTAATCCTCTGCTTCTTAATAAAAATTCGTTTACTTACATATGCTTATAATTAAATAAGGATATTCTTTATTCTCATAAATGGTAGCTCTTGTTTAAGGTTAATTAAACTAATACCAAGTTTAATTATATATGATAGGAGATGGTTTGACAAGCTAATTATTTGAGATTAAAAATATTTGCTATTGAAATTATATCTTAAATCGGTATATAATAAAAGGAAAAGATGGAAAGGCGGTAGATAAATTTGTCTGAGGAGATAATTGGACAATTACTCCAAGATTTTCATATAGCTTTTGGGGGCTGGTTACGATACCAATACAAACAAATGGATCCTGAAAAATCATTAACCATAGCACAGTTTCAAGTTTTGTATAAAATAAAGGATTTAGGCAAATGCAAGATGTCTGACCTTAGTTTGGCTATAGAAGTAAGCAGGGGTACTATGACCTCAATGCTTAACAAAATGGTAGACCAGGGTTATGTAGACCGTAGCAATTGTTTAAAGGATCGTAGGAATGTATATGTAAGTTTGACACCCCAGGGTGAAGAGAGATTAAAACTTATGAAGGATAGCTTGTTAAAAAAATTGCGGAATCTCTATCAAGCCTGGATAAAAGTGATAGGGATGCAATATATAGGGGATTGGAAAGTTTGATACTTGCCTTCCAAGGAAAGGAGTAACCCCTTATGTTTACAGTTAAGTGTAAACATAAGGGGTTAAATTATTGCCTTAAGTGTTGGATTAAGCACAGGGAGGGATTATTTTTCATATTATATAATATAGTGAAAATCAAATAAAAACTCTTGCAGCTTAAAAATTGGGAAGAATAAGGGGGCATAGACAGTGGAAATAATTGATGAAACAATAAACCTTGATATATACCATCCCTGTTATAAGAAAGTTATCACAAAACCAATGGAAGAACTAGTTAATGAGTTGGTGGTTTGTAGTATGCCACTAACTTTTCATATAGAAGCATTAAAATGCCAAAGCATTATTATGAGGACACTTATAGCAAAAGAGCTAAAATTCTTTAACGCAAGGAAAACAGACTTTTCACATGAATCGGATATATCCCTAGAAGTCTTTAAGAAGTATCTTGCTGTGGATATGTATTCAAAACTTGCAAACAAAAAATGTGTAGGAGTAGAAGGAGATTTATTAGAGGCAATCTTGGAGACAAGTGGACTTATAATATGTTTTAATAATAGACCCATAGAGGCAAGGTTTCATATGGTATGTGGTGGTTCAACCGAAAATAGTGAAAATGTTGATGGCAATGTTGTCCAATATTTAAGAAAGGTGCTATGCAGGTATTGTAAGGACACACCCTATTCATTTAATTATAAGGATATAAATATAGAAGATATTGAAAATAAATTGGATGTGAAATTTGCCAAGGAAGATTCTAAAAGGGATATGGAGATGGATGGGATATTTGAAGAAATCCATAGGGATAAAGAGGGTAGGATTATACAATTAAAGGTAGGGGGAAAAGTTTTTGTAGGCAAGCATGTGATGAACTTACTAGAGTTGAACTCCACGCGTTTCAATTGGAGACCAGAAAAAATCAGATTCTTTACAAGTGGAAAGGGGGACGGTGTGGGTCTTTGCCAATATGGGGCTAATCAGATGGCCATAGAGGGGAAAAAGGCTGAGGAAATTCTAAAATACTATTATACTGGTATAAGTTTAAAGAAAATTGAAATTAATGACATGAAAACCCCGCTTAAGGGGAAAGCTATAATGATAGATCCTGCCCACGGTGGTGACAATACTGGGGACAACATAGGTTTTTCAGGAAGCAGGGAGAAGGATATAAACTTGGATATTAGCCTATACCTTAGGCAAAGTCTGGAGGAATTAGGCGCTAAGGTATATATGACAAGAACAGGGGATGTGCATGTGCCCATCACTAAGAGGGCAGCCATGGCCAATAGTCATGTTTTGGATTTTTTTGTTTCTATTCACCAAAATTTTTTAAAAAATCCTGCAAGATCTGGAACTGAAATTTATTATTTCAGGGGGGATAAGGAGGCAAAGAAATTAGGCGAAGAGATTATAAGGGAAATAACACAAGGATTAAATACAATTAACAGGGGTTTAAAAACAGCGGAATTTTTTTTGTTAAGGGATGTAAAGATAAGTTCTCTTCATATAGAGCTTGCTTATATATCAAATCCCCAAGATGAATCCTTGCTAATGAAAGAAAACTATAAAAAGCTAGCAGCATTGGCTATCGCCAATGGATTTGCAAGATATTATGGGTGCTTGATTTAAAAAATACAAAATATGCTTAAAAAAAACATAAAAAACCTTTGACAAAGGGGGTAGAAACATTATATAATAACTAGTTAAACAACTTGACAACCACCCTGTTTTATGATATCATATCCTTAGCTAGAGTATCGAAAGAAGGTGATGGATTGGCAGACAGAAATACACTAAACGAGATTAGAAAGAGTATCGAGGGATTTGTAGGGCAGCAGGTGACTCTTAAGGCAAATAAGGGTCGTAAAAGAATTATGATTCGTGAGGGAATTTTAGAAAATACTTATCCTAGTATTTTCGTGGTTCGGATAGACGGAGATTACAATTCGGTCAGGCGGGTTTCCTATAGCTATTCCGATATTCTTACAGAAACAGTTGAAGTCACCGTAAACATGAACAATCAACAAATAAAAGTAAGCTAATAGAAACCACCTAACGGGAAGGTGGTTTCTATTTTGGCAAATTTGCCGAAAAAATCAAGATAATGTTGCAACCATCACTGCTTTAATAGTGTGGAGCCTATTTTCTGCCTCATCAAATACTACAGAATGCTTACTTCGAAATACCTCATCTGTAACTTCTAATGCGTCCAGTTGAAATTTATCATATACTTCTTTTCCAATCTGGGTTTCAAGATCATGAAATGCTGGTAGACAATGCATAAAGATAAGATGGGGATTGCCTGTAGCCTTAATCATATCCATATTGACCTGATAGGGTAATAGTAATTCTATTCTTTTTGCTAACTCGGTTTCTTCACCCATTGAAACCCATACATCTGTATAGATTACATCTGCATCTTTGACAGCACTGGAAATATCATCAGTTAAAGTTATGCTTCCTCCGGTACTTTCTGCAACCACTTTCATTTCGGACACTAAATCTTCCTCAGGAAATAAACATTTGGGTGCCAGGGCCACAAAGTCCATACCCATCTTAGCACAGCCTATCAATAGTGAATTTCCCATATTATTGCGTGCATCGCCAACATATACAAATTTAATATTGTTTAGTGGTTTGTTTACATTTTCCATGATGGTTAATAAATCTGCCAATATTTGTGTGGGATGGTATGTATCCGTGAGACCATTCCATACAGGAATCCCTGAATGTTGAGCTAATGTTTCCACTGTGGATTGTTTAAAACCCCTGAATTCTATCCCATCATACATTCTGCCAAGAACCTTGGCAGTATCTTCGACAGATTCCTTGCGAAACATTTGCCCATCAGAAATGTTTAAATAGGTTGGATGGGCACCTTCGTCCAAAGCAGCAACCTCAAAAGCACACCGGGTTCTGGTTGAAGTCTTTTCAAAAAGCAAGAGAATATTCTTATCTTCAAGGAGTTTTTCCTTATTGGCACTTTTTTTCTTATGTTTTAAATCCTTTGATAGACTTAGTAAATAATGTATTTCCTCTGGACTATAATCCTTTAAAGTTAAAAGTGAACGCCCCTTTAAATTGGATTTAATATTTGTTTCTGTTAAATTGGCTGACATTGATAACCCTCCCTATCCCACATCCGAGTATTTTCTCATATTATATGTAAAGTTAGTATGAATAAATATGTTTATTCAAATATAGCTTTAATAAAATAATACTTTGAATAAAATCAAGGATATAAATAATTGCGCCTACATGTCTTAGCAGGAGTCATAGACATCCTAGCCCTTTTATTATTTGAAAGTTTAATCTTGATTTAAGATGTAGAAAATAATATTAACTTAAAATAATTATACATCCGTGTGAATAAAGATGCAAGGGTTTTTTTGAAAAAAATTTCATATTTCTATTGTTTATATCAGAAAAGAGAAATAAATACATTTTAAATTAATTATCCAGATGCGGGTCATAGAATAGTTTTTAATTAGGCAAGTATAAAAATATGATTTCTGCTTCTTTTTTAAAGCCCACTAACATATATATAGAAAAATTAATAAAGTTCATAACATATTTTCTGTAATGTCCAATAGGATATAGTAGGAGAATTCTTTAAATATTAATGATAAATGAGAGGTGAGGTAAAAATGGGGATTGAACTGGTAAAAGATTTATTAAAAATGGAAGACTTGATTGGGGAAAACAATGTTCAAGCTATAATAGAAGGGGATATTCTTGCCCCCGATACAAAACCGGATATTATGGTGGTGACGGCGGTAGATGGGGATATACAAGTTAGGGATGTGGAAATCCGGGAGGATCAAATTTTTGTAGGAGGCAGTCTCAAGTTTAAAGTTTTATATACTTCCCAACAAGGGGAAGACCCCTTATATACCATTGATAGCAGTACAGATTTCAAACAGGATATCCAAATTTTAGGTTTGTCTCCTGGGATGAGAGCTGAAATTGCGGTTGAGATTGAGCATATAGATTATACCTTAAACAATGAAAGGAAAATAGGTATTAGGGCTATTATCAATTTTCGTGCTAAAGCTATAGAAGAAAGGACAATAGAGATCACCAGGGATGTGGTGGAAGCGGAGGATATTGAGCTTTTGACGGAGAATTTTCAGTATACAGATATTATCGCAACTAGGGCCTGTGAGACCTTGGTCAGGGATGCCATTGAACTAGGGGACACAGGATTAGAAATAAGGGAAGTGCTTAAATGCACATCAGTTGTTTTGGAAAATGAAAGCAAGCTTACTGATGGTAAAGTAATTGTTGGAGGAAATCTCCTGCTAGAAATTTTATACTTGGCCGAGGAGGACAATAGTTTAAACACAGTGAAAGCACAAATACCTTTCACCCATTTTGTAGAGATTCCACAAGTTTATGATGGTATGGATTATACAATCAGGATGGGGGTGGAGGGACTTGATAGTACAATTAGGGAAAATATTAATGGGGAAAATAAAGTTATAGAAGTGGAAAGCAATATTAAAATTGATGTGGCAGTAATGGAGACACGGGATGTCGACCTTATAGTTGATGCTTATTCACCATCTAGACAACTCAATTTACATAAAAATGAAATTAGTATAAGAAAAAGCTTGAAAATCCCACCCTCCCAGGTATTATTGAAGGAGAATATAGATATTTATAACAATCCTCCAATAGACCAAGTTATATCTTTAACAATTAAGCCCATTGTAATGAATTATAATTTTTTTGAGGGTAAAATTATTATAGAGGGTGTACTGGCTGCCAGCATGATTTATATTTCACGGGATGGAATCCAGCCAATTAATAATTATATGGGGGATATTCCATTTAGGCATCATTTGGAAATGGAAGATAGGGGTAAACCAGTTGAATTAGATATAAAATTGCTGGTGCAGGATCTAGATTATAGCAAAATAAATGAGGAACAGGTGGAGGTAAGGGTAAATTTGGCCAGCATTTGTGAGGCAAATTCAATAGAGCTAATGAATATCGTTTCTCATATCGAGGAAGCCGAAGAAGAATTAGATATAAGTAAAAGGCCAAGTCTGACTATTTATTTTTTCCAGGAGGGAGACTCCCTATGGAAAATTGCCAAGAAGTATAAGACAAGAGTTGAAAATATTATTTTAAGCAATAATATAGAGGATATGGAAGACATCAAAGTCGGGGATCAAATTCTTATAGAAAAGATTTACGATTTTAAATTCTAAAGGCATTTGAATGGGAAGGGACATTCCGTTGTAGAAGAGAGTACGGGAGGTCCCTAATTTTATGTAGATTTTTTCAATAATTTGCAGGATTTTGCTTGGCTAATATATAATATATTCAATGAGAATATGATGAGGAGTTATAAAATAATGAATAAAATACATTTAAAATCCAGGGCTAAAATAAATTTATCTCTTGATGTATTAGCTAGGCGGTTGGATGGCTATCATGAGGTAAGAATGATTATGCAGGAGATAGATTTATATGATAGGATAAGCCTGATGAATAGACAGGATAGGCCAGGAATCCGGATAAGTACAAATTGTCCCTATATCCCCAAAAATAATGCAAATATCGCTTACAGGGCAGCGGATTTGCTAAGGAAAAAGTTTAATATTCCCTGGGGCTTGGACATTCATATTGATAAAAAAATCCCTGTGGCTGCAGGTCTGGCGGGTGGGAGTTCAAATGCCGCATCTGTATTATTGGGATTAAATCAGTTATGGGACTTAGGGCTTACAAAAGAATGCCTGATGGGACTTGGCGCTACCATAGGTGCAGACATACCTTTCTGTATTAATGGGGGGGCCGCCATTGCGGAAGGAATAGGTGAAAAAATCACAAATATTGATGGTTTGCACAATGTGTGGTTGGTTTTATCAAAACCCTGTATTTCTATTTCCACCAAAGAGGTATATAGTTCTTTGGATTTGTCTAAGATAAAAAAAAGACCCGATACCCGTAAGCTTTTAAAAGCTATAGAGGAAAGAAATTTGTATACATTATCCAAGAATATGGTTAATGTGTTAGAAGCAGTTTCGGAACAAAAATATCCAATTATAAGGGAATTGAAGAAGAAGATGATTGAATTTCAGGCTTTAGGGAGTATGATGTCTGGTAGCGGACCCACCGTCTTTGGAATTTTTAAAACTTATGAAAGCGCAAAGGCCGCCTGTGCTAATCTAAGGATCATAAATAAACAAACATATTTGGTGCAAAGCTATTGTGGGGGGAATAATTATGAATGATTTACCAAAAAACATGATTGAGGACCATAAACCACTAAGAGAGGTTGTGTTTGAATACCTAAGAGAGGCCATTTTGGAAGGAAAGTATGAACCGGGGAAAAGATTGATGGAAATACAGCTGGCTGAAGAACTGGGAGTAAGCAGGACACCTATCAGGGAAGCCATTAGAAAGTTAGAATTGGAAGGGCTTGTAATTATGGTGCCCAGAAGGGGTGCCTATGTAACAGAGGTTTTGGTGGATGATATGGTAGAGGTTTTGGAAA
>CAZUTD010000025.1:9550-11960 GCA_964623185.1 uncultured Clostridiaceae bacterium | reverse complement strand
GAATACCCGGTAGAGGCAGATATGGTAATTGCTGTGCCCGATTCATCTGTGCCCGCCGCTATAGGTTATAGTGAAGCTTCAGGAATTCCCTTTGGGGAAGGATTGATTAAGAATAGGTATATTGGCAGGACCTTTATTCAGCCGGGCCAATCGGGACGGGAATTAGCTGTAAGATTAAAACTTAATCCATTAAAAGAAACAATCGAGGGCAAGAGAATTGTTTTAATCGATGACTCTGTTGTTAGGGGTACCACCATAAGAAAATTGGTAAGAAGGTTAAAGGATAATGGTGCCAAGGAAGTACATGTACGAATAGGTTCACCCTCCGTTTCCTATAGTTGTTATTTTGGGATAAACACCCCCAATAGGAATAGGCTAATAGGAGCATTAAAAACAGTGGAGGAAATTAGGACAATGATAAGGGCCGACAGTTTGGGTTATATAAGTATGGAGGGATTAATAAGGGCCACAACTTTAGCAAAGGAACATTTTTGTACAGCTTGCTTTAGTGGCGATTATCCCATAGATGTCCCTGCGGGTGGGGAACAAAAGGTTTTTGAAAGATTAGGGGGAGGTGAATAGTTATGGAAAATATGACCTATAAAAATGCCGGTGTTGATGTGGAGGAAGGTCAAAGGGCAGTCGAATTTATGAAGGAACATGTAAAAAGCACTTTTAATTCCCAGGTTGTTCAGGATATTGGCGGTTTTGCAGGACTTTTTTCATTGAATCTTGAAGGGATTAAAGAACCCATATTAGTATCTGGTACAGATGGGGTGGGGACGAAATTAAAACTAGCCTTTGTTATGGACAAGCATGATACCATAGGCCAGGATTGTGTAGCCATGTGTGTTAATGATATTCTATGCCAGGGGGCAAAACCTCTATTCTTTTTGGACTACATAGCAACGGGCAGGTTAAGGGCCGAAAAAATTGCAGACATAGTCAAGGGTGTAGCCGAGGGATGTAAAAAAGCAGGTTCGCCCCTAATAGGGGGAGAAACAGCTGAAATGCCAGGATTTTACCAGGACGAAGAATATGATATGGCGGGTTTTGCTGTGGGTATTGTCGATAAATCCAAAATCATCACAGGAGAAAACATTAAGCCTGGGGATACTATTTTAGGAATTGCATCTAGTGGGATTCATAGTAACGGTTTTTCGCTGGTTAGAAAACTGTTCCTAGAAAAAGATAAGTTTTCTATGGATGATAAATTAGCTGGTCTGGATAAAACATTGGGTGAAACCCTACTGGAACCTACAAAGATATATGTAAAACCAGTATTAGAAGTATTAAAAACTATAAATGTCAAAGGGATAACACATATTACGGGTGGAGGATTTTACGAAAACATTCCCAGGGTTTTACCAGATAATGTAGATGCTAATATTAACTTAGGCAGTTGGGACATGCCAGAAATATTTAATATTATACAAAGAGAAGGTAATATAGAATCTGATGAAATGTATAAGACATTCAATATGGGTATAGGCATGATGCTAATAGTGGATAAGAAGGATGCAGCAGATAGCCAGGAAATATTGGAAAAGATGGGTGAAAAATCTTTTGAAATCGGCCATATTACAGGGGGCGAAAAACAGGTGCTACTATGTCAGGAATAAAAATAGCTGTTTTAATATCAGGTGGAGGCAGTAATTTACAGGCCATAATTGATGGTATAGAAAATAAGTATATAGGTGGAGAAATTTCCTTGGTAATTTCCAACAGGGAAGGCGTCTATGGATTAGAACGGGCTTCAAACCATGGAATAGACACTAGGGTGATGACTAAACAAAAATATGGCACCACTATAAAGAGGGATATTGCCCTGCTTGAATTATTGGAGGAAAGGGAAATAGATTTGATTGTTCTGGCAGGATACTTAGCCATTATACCAGGAAAAATTATAGAAAAGTTTCCAAACAGGATTATAAATATTCATCCTTCTTTAATCCCCAGTTTCGCGGGAGATGGATTCTATGGTGAGAAAGTTCATCAATCCGCATTTGACAGGGGGGTAAAGATAAGCGGGGCCAGTGTACATTTTGTAGACGAGGTAACAGATGGAGGGCCTATAATATTACAAGAAAGTGTAAATATAGATTTTGATGATAGTCCTAAACAAATACAGGAAAAGGTTCTAAAGATAGAACATAGGATACTTCCACTTGCGATAAAATTGTTTGCCGAGGGAAGGTTGGAGGTAATTGACAAGAGGGTAAAAATTCATGAAAAATAATGTCAATGGGGTGAGAAAATGATAAAGCGAGCGCTGATAAGCGTTTCTAATAAAGAAGGAATTGTAGATTTTGCCAGGGAATTAGAAAAGTTGGGAATTGAAATCTTGTCAACTGGTGGAACTGCAAAACTATTGAGGGATTCGGGTCTTAATCCCAAGGATGTTTCTGAA
>CAZUTD010000025.1:6234-9540 GCA_964623185.1 uncultured Clostridiaceae bacterium | reverse complement strand
CATCCGGCGGTCCATGGCGGGATACTAGCAATAAGGGATAATATCGACCATCAAAAGACCCTGGATGACTTAAATATCAGGCCTATAGATTTGGTTGTTATCAATCTTTATCCTTTTAAGGAGACCATACTTAGACAGGGTGTTACATTGGACGAAGCTATTGAAAATATTGATATTGGTGGGCCAACTATGTTAAGGTCTGCCGCTAAAAATCATAAATTTGTTACTGTAGTAACAGATCCAAAGGACTATGATAGGGTTCTTGAGGAAATAAAAGTGGACGGACAAACAAGTCTTGAGACAAGATATGGCCTAGCCCTAAAGGTCTTTCAACATACAAGCCATTATGATAGTTTAATAGCGGATTATTTAAACAAGGATAAGGGAGAATTGCCTGATATTATTACCTTGACCTATGAAAAGGTACAAGATTTAAGATATGGTGAAAACCCCCACCAAAACGCTGTCTTTTATAGGGAAATAGGGAAGCAGGAAGGCAGTTTAGTAGATGGAATCCAATTACAAGGCAAGGAATTATCCTTTAATAATATTAATGATACCAATGGAGCCCTGGAATTATTAAAGGAATTTGATGAGACCACACTTGTAGCAGTAAAGCATACTAATCCATGCGGGGTGGCATCCGGTAAGGATGTTTACGAGGCCTATAATAAGGCTTTTGAAGCTGACCCCCTATCAATTTTTGGTGGCATAATAGCAGCTAACGATACTATCGATGGTAGAACAGCTGAAAAAATGCTTGAAATATTTTTGGAAGTTATTATCGCCCCCGATTTTACAGAGGAAGCCTTAGACCTATTTGCTAGTAAAAAAAATCTCAGGATAATTAAACTAGAAAATATTAGGGCTAGGGACAAAAATGCCTTAGATTTAAAAAAGTTAGCAGGAGGCTTGTTAATCCAAGATTTAAATAATAAATTATTTGATAAAACTGAAGTTGTAACTGATGCTAGTCCAACTGAAGAAGAAATGGATGATTTAATATTTGCTTTTAAAATCGTAAAGCATGTAAAGTCCAATGCCATAGTCCTTGTTAAAAACAAACAAACTTTAGCGGTGGGACCTGGCCAGACAAGTAGGATTTGGGCCTTGCAAAATGCTATTAGAAATAGTGACCATGATTTAAGGGGTAGTGTTTTAGCTTCAGATGCTTTCTTCCCCTTTAGTGATTGTGTAGAAGAAGCAGCCAAGGCAGGGGTTAAAGCCATTATCCAACCGGGGGGATCAGTAAAAGATGGAGACTCTATTCAAGCATGTAACAAAGAGGGTATCGCTATGGTATTTACGGGAATGAGACATTTTAAACATTAAAGGAATGGATAAATTATTACAAATAAAAAAATATGAATTTTAAATTCGCTTAGGGCGGTTAGGGGACGGTGATTTTATGAAAGTATTGGTAGTTGGTGGTGGTGGACGGGAACATACTATTGTTTGGAAACTTAGTCAAAGCCCACTAGTAAGAAAAATTTATTGTGCACCAGGTAATCCGGGAATTGGAGAACTGGCAGAGAATGTTGAAATATCATCAGATGATATAGGAGGTCTTGTTAACTTTTCCCGGGAAATGTCGATAGATTTAACCATAGTTGGTCCTGAAGCACCCTTGGTGGCAGGGATAGCAGATGCCTTTCGCAAGGAAAATCTAGCCATTATCGCCCCCACTAAAGCAGCAGCATTGCTAGAAGGTAGCAAGGCTTTCTCCAAGGATTTTATGGACAAGTATGGGATTCCAGCGGCCATATATAATGAAGTTCATTCTTATGATGAGGGAATAGAGGCCCTTAAGAAATATGGGTTTCCAGTGGTTATCAAGGCAGATGGTCTGGCAGCAGGTAAGGGTGTTTTGATTTGTGAAAACCAGGGAGAAGCAGAACAAGCCTTGGAAGATATTTTAATAAAAAAGGTTTTTGGAGATGCAGGTAATAAGGCAGTTATAGAAGAATTTTTAGAAGGAATAGAAACCTCAATCCTATGCTTTGTCGACGGAAAATCTATTGTTCCCATGGTTAGTAGCCAGGACCACAAAAGGATTTTTGATGGGGATAAGGGGCTTAATACTGGGGGTATGGGAACATATTCGCCTAATTTTGTATACACTGACGAGATAGCAAAAGTTGCGGAAGAGACAATTTTACAGCCTACCCTAAGAGGCATACAAAACGAGAATATGGACTACAGGGGAATTATTTTCATCGGTTTAATGATTACAAGAGAAGGACCAAAGGTGCTGGAATACAATGTTAGGTTTGGCGATCCAGAAACTCAGGTGGTATTACCTAGGCTAGAAACAGATATTGTAGAGATATTTAATGCCATGTTAGAACAAAGACTCTCCGACATAGATATACAATGGAATGATAAGGGAGTAGTATGTGTTGTCTTGGCTTCAAAGGGGTATCCCGAAGACTATGAAAAAGGTAAGGAAATATCGGGCTTAGATAATATAGGAGCTAATACCATTGTTTTTCATGGGGGAACCTCTATAGAGGATGGGAAGATGGTAACAAATGGAGGCAGGGTCTTGGGAGTAACTTCCTGGGCTGAAAATATAGAAGAAGCTAGAAGCTTGGCATATGAAAATGTAGATAAAATTCATTTTGAAGGCAAGAATTACAGAAAAGATATAGCAGTAAGATAATCATCTTACTGCTATATCTTTTATTTTATAAAATTGCAGATTTTAATAGCCTAAATCTTTATTAACAATAATTACATGGATCCTGCCCTTAACACCCTGTCTTCGAATTAGTGTATACTCGTTGCAGAGGCGGGTTGGCTCATCACAATCAAGGCAATATCCCTCTTCTGTACATGGATTATTTGTATTTAATCTCTTGTTATTAGCAGGGGCAGCAACTTCCTCAACCCTAAGGATAGCTTGGTCAAGATCTCGAACCAGTTTATTTATCCCCACAACAACAATTACCTTATCAGGGCCATATAAGATAGCGGCAACCCTATTCCCGTTACCATCCACATTATAAATCTCCCCGTTTTCAGTAATAGCATTACTACTTGTAAGATAAGCATCTGCTGAAAAGCTGTCCCTGAAAACCTGTTTCATTTCTTGAGCTGTCAACCCCTCTTTATACCTGTCCAGTAATTGGTAGTTACCCTCCCTGAGAAGGTTGATTGCACCTATTTCAAATAGTGTCATGGAACCGCCAATACCTACTGTACTGCCCTCGGGTATAAGTTCCTTTATTTTTTCAAGGGCTTCCTGCTCATTTTCAACCTTGTAAGCAGAGATATTACTTTCTTCTAAGTTTTCCATTGTTCTCT
>CAZUTD010000025.1:653-6224 GCA_964623185.1 uncultured Clostridiaceae bacterium | reverse complement strand
ATCCATTTTTCATACCTCCTCTTTTTACCCATTATAACATAAAATCCATATTTATCCCCTAATTAATAAATAATTCTTTGGAAAAGTGATTTATTAAGAAAAGAGTAAGGAATCATAAAAGTATTATTTTTAAATTAGAATTTAAAACAGGACTTTTGCCCTAATATACAAAAGTTGCGAATATTTGTGTTTTCTAGTCTTACGACTATTGTAAGAAGATGTCGAATATGGTATATTTTTATTAAGGTGAGGACTAGCAAATATAGGCATAGGCATCATTTTACATAATTGGAGATAGCATACAAGTAAATTCAATAGCAATTTTGAAAACGAAATTTTAACATATAATAAGGAAAGGGTGTATAATATGAAAAAATTAAGCTTTAATATGCGGATCACCCATAGTATTATAGCCATTATACTTATCTCAACATTATTTCTTGCTGCAATCGGAGGTATAGGCTATTTGCAGACAGGCAAAATTAATAATAATGTTCATGACATGTATAATGATGTAGTCCTTAAAACTCAACTAGTCACAGAATTTGCCAGTAAATTCATGGATATTAGGGTAGAGATTTTAAGAGCTATGGATTTAGGAGCTGTGCCTAGTATATTCAGAAACATTGAAAAACTAGATGGTGAACTAAGGGAACTTATTGAAGAGTACCTAGTAGATTTAGATGAGACTTCCATGAATTATACTATTTTACAAACTGCCCAAAGTAATTATGATGTTTTTATGCAAATATGGGCAAATACCAGGGTAAGGCTGGAAAACTTAGAGGAACCCGATGCAGATGAAAAACTTTCACTGGAAGTAAGGGGTAATGCGATTCACAGTAATTTTGAATTTATAATAGATGCCAATAAAGATATTGCAGAAGACCTATATCAGCAAAGTATCGGTATATATCAAGACAGTGCAAAGGCTATAAGTCTAGCATCTATAGTTGCCCTACTTATTTTAATGGCTACCTTTATGGTTATCATAAGGATGTTAAAAGGATCCATTGGCCAGATGAATGATATCTTTAAGGATATCTCTACTGGTGATTTTACCATTCTAATAGATAAGACCCAGAAAAATGAATTTGGGATAATGAAAAGTTCCTTGGCATCAACAATAGAAAGAATTTCTGAAATGATAGTCAATATGAAAAACAGCATAACCAACACTGACGACAGTGCAGCGGCATTAGCCAGCATATCACAGGAAATGACAGCCGCTTCCCAAGAGGTTGCCGTATCTATACAGGAGGTAGCCAAAGGATCTAATTCTCAGGCACATGATTTGGAACGGATAAGTGATATTGTAAATAATTTTGCCAGGGAATTAGAAGCAACCGTATCTTACATACATGAGATATATGAAAGTACAAAACGAACTGATATTATGATTACAGAAGGAAACGAAAATTTACAGGACCTAATTACATCTACCCACACTATTAATGAGTCCTTCAGTGAGGTAGACGAACATGTAAGGGCCTTGGGTGACCGGTTAGGTAAGATTGGAGAAATAACCCATGCTATCAACAGTATTTCAGAACAAACTAATCTTTTAGCCCTAAATGCAGCTATAGAAGCAGCTAGGGCTGGTGAAGCTGGAAGGGGTTTCGCTGTTGTGGCGGATGAAATAAGAAAATTAGCCGAGGAATCCAAACATTCCTCACAACATATTGATGAGTTACTCTTAACGATTACTAATGATAGTAGGGAAATTATAGGCATTACAACCAAGGGGGTTGACAATTTAAAGGGTCAAGAGCAGGTAGTTCACGGTACTATAGATTCCTTCAAGCAAATCCTTGATCAAATTGCTGGTATTATACCAAAGATAGAAGAAACAAATGCTTCAATTAATATCGCGAATGAAAGTAAAAATGAGATTATAATTGGGGTGGATACTATTTCACAAGTGGCTATGGATAATTCAGCCCTTGCCGAAGAAATAGCTGCATCCTCGGAGCAGATGAGTGCATCTGTGGAAGAGGTAGCGTCCACAGCCCATTCATTAAATGGAATGACATTTGAAATGAAAAAACAAGTTGAAAGATTTAGGGTATAAAGACAGGCCTCTCAAATATGGAGGCCTGTTCCTATATGCACTTAATATAATGTTTAAAAGGCGGGAATAATTGTACCCTTGTAGTTTGTTACAATAAAATCTTTAACCTGTGGTGAAGTTAATACAGTAACCAAGGTTATGATTCTTTCATCCTCCAAGTTTTCTGGTAGTACAGTTACGATATTAGCATAAGGGGAATCTGTACCCTCGATAATCAAGGAATCTTCTACTGGGTTTAAATCCACTTCTAAGGCATAGTTTGTATTAATAATTGAAGCATCAACATCATCCAATGATCTTGGCAGCTGGGGTGCCTCCAAGGGGAAGAATTCTAGGTTTTTGGGGTTGGAGACAATATCCTTTTCTGTGGCCGTTAAGGGTGCATCCTCTTTTAATTCAATTAGACCATGGTCTTGTAGTAGCAATAAGGCCCTACCACCATTGGTTGGGTCATTGGGAATGGAAATTTTTGCACCATCTCTTAAGTCTCCTATATTATCTATCTTATTGGAGTAAAGTCCCAAGGGCTCTAAATGTACTTTTGCTGCTGAAACTAGGTTTAAATTATTATTTTCGGCAAAGGATTCCATATAGGGTACATGTTGGAAGAAGTTGGCATCAATGCCCCCATCTGCCAAGGCTAGATTTGGTGTGTTATAGTCTGTGAACTCTACAATTTCTAATTCTATACCTTTTTCCAATAAAATTGGTTTTATAAATTCTAGTATTTCAGAATGTGGTACTGGTGTGGCACCAACTTTTAAAACTAGCACATCTTGTTCTGTATCTTCAAGCTCTGCTTCAACCTCTTCTTTGGGGCTACTTGCTGGCGTACATCCAACCATTAAGGCAATCACCAATAATCCAATAATCAATAATAAGCTTTTTTTCTTCACTATAATTACCTCCTATCAATTTTTTGTGTAATGTAATTTCCTGTTACTTGTATAAATTGCACCATGACGATTAATAGCAAAACTGTCTGTATCATGATACTTTTGTCAAAACGATGAAAACCATAACGAATTGCTAAATCTCCCAACCCACCTCCTCCAACTGCACCTGCCATGGCAGAATAACCAATGACATTGATAATTGTAATAGTAACCCCCAGAACAATTGCAGGCATGCTTTCAGGTATTAATACCTTATAAATAATCTGCATATTAGTTGCCCCCATAGCCTGTGAAGCTTCAATAACCCCCTTATCAACTTCTAGCAAAGCATTTTCTATAATTCGAGCAAAAAAGGGTATTGTGGCTATGGTTAAGGGCACAATAGCAGCAGAGGTGCCAATAGAAGTCCCTACAACCATACGGGTAAAAGGAATAACAGAAATCATTAGGATAATAAAGGGAAAAGACCTACCCATGTTTACAATATAGGAAAAACAATTTTGTAAAATTCTGTTATTCCAAATATGATCTTCCTTGGTAACTACTAGCAAGATACCTATTGGCGTCCCAATAAGGATTGCTAACAAAGTTGACATAGATACCATATACAAGGTTTCCTGTATAGAGGGTAGGAGTAAAGTAAATGCTTTTTCCATTTATAATCCACCTGCTTTCGTTTTTCTAAAGGTATTTATAGAAATTGGTTCATTTTTACCGGGATCCCTATATCCCAATAAAAGTTTCGTATAGGGATTTTGGGGATTTTTAAATACTGAACTTACATCTCCCCTTTCAACGATTGAACCATTTTCTAAAACTGCCACCTTATCACATATTTGTTCTATTACTTCAATTTGATGGGTAATCAGAACAATTGTAATAGCAAATTTTTTGTTAATTTCCTTGAGTAAATTTAAAATATTTCTGCTAGTAATTGGGTCAAGGGCTGAAGTTGCCTCATCACTTAGGAGGATCTTGGGGTTAGTAGCCAGGGCCCTTGCTATGGCAACCCTTTGTCTTTGACCACCACTTAATTGGGCAGGAAAATGTTCCTTCTTATCTTCCAAACCCACTAGACTTAACAATTCCTCAACCCTTATTTTAATGTCATTTTTGCTAAAACCATGAATCTCTAAAGGATAGGAAATGTTTCTCTCTACATTCTTACTGGCCAGTAAATGATAGTGCTGAAAAATCATACCCATATCCTTACGAGATTGGCGGAGGAGGCTAGTGGGCAATCTTGTCAAGGAAACCCCGTCAACCCAAACTTCACCTGATGTAGGCCGTTCTAACAAATTGATACAACGAATTAGGGTGGATTTTCCTGCACCGCTAAGACCCATAATCCCATATATATCGCCCTTATCTACATTTAAATCCAGATTGTTAAGGGCTAAGACATTACCTTCTTTTGATTCAAAAAGCTTACTGATTCCCTTTAATTTAATCATTGCTGTCCCTCCCAGGTTCATAATAATAGAAAAATAAAAACCCCTTTCAAAATGAAAGAGGTAATATAAACAATATCTTCCCCCCTCATCTGTCAACATATTATAAATATGTTGCTGGAATTGGCACCTTCGATATTAATCGTGGTTGCCGGGCTTCATAGGGCCAGTCCCTCCGCCTCTCTTGATAAGAGTTATATAATATTAATTTTTTAAAAATATAAAATAAAAATGCTCTTCACAAGGAAAGAGCATTATAGTCAATGATATTTCCTTATCTGCCTACATACTATAAGTATGTTGCTGGAATTGGCACCTTCGATATTAATCGTGGTTGCCGGGCTTCATGGGGCCAGTCCCTCCGCCTCTCTTGATAAGAGTTATAATATTAAGTTATTTGTTGATAAAAATATTATAGTAAATCTTGTATAAGATGTCAAGACTAAGAATAAAAAAAATAATATTTCTTCTATTACAATTGAATATTTGGATTATTGGAAATAAAATACTCTAGCAAGAAAAAAAATTAGCACTTTAAAAGGATATAGTGAAAAAAGGGCGAAAATAGAAGGTAGGATAAAAGTTTTGCTGTTAAGAATCTATAATTTGAGGTGAGAAGATGGCTTATAAATCAAAATTCCAGGATGAATTTACAGATAAACTATTTGAAGCTGTTTTAAAATTAAATAATACAGAGGAATGTTATAGGTTTTTTGAAGATATTTGCACTGTCAAGGAAATTCAGTCAATATCACAAAGACTAGAGGTGGCAAGGCTACTGAAAAAAGGCCGTACCTACAGTGACATAGAAGAAGCTACAGGAGCAAGCACAGCTACCATTAGCAGGGTAAATAGGTCCTTACACTATGGGGCAGATGGCTATAAACTGATTCTTGAAAGAATGGAGTCCCAGGATAAAGATAATAATAAGGAGGAAAATCAGGCAAAACACCCTAAATAAATGCCTATCAACAATATTATCATTAAAAATTTGTCCCTTAAAAGGGACATTTTTTTATTATTAGATATATGAATGTGGGTAACCATTTTTAGAAGGGCTACATAATATGTATTAGGAGTTGGAGTAGTTATAATATGAAAACAAGGAGGCGGATATAAATGAGTAATACAGCTAATGTTAGCATATTGGGAG
>CAZUTD010000025.1:0-643 GCA_964623185.1 uncultured Clostridiaceae bacterium | reverse complement strand
GAAATGTTTGGAGGACAAAGCAGTTTATTATTTTTCTTTTTATTGCTTGTAATTATATTCTGTAACTGCGGTGTATTTAAGGGTGCAGGTGATAGCCTATTATTTTTCTTTCTACTATTGGTGGTATTATTTGGCGGAAGGTATTTATGGGCTTAACAAGAAAATGTTTTCGAATTTTAAAAGGTAGAATTATCTACCTTTTTTTTGTGGCAAAAAATTCTTATATGACTTTACAGTGAAGATTATACTTTTGTTTGCAATAAAGGTATAACCACAAGGCTGGGTATTTAATTTTGCAATCATAAGCATGCTTACTATTTAATAATTCAATTGGAAGCTGGGCTCCTATAATTATATACTTAAATACACCAAGACATAAAAGTATAAAATCAAGGAGGAAAATAGGATGGAAAAAGAAAAAATAATTGAATTTGCAAAAAATGAAGCTGAGGGTTATTTTGACAGGGGTGAATTTTTTTGCTCAGAGGCCGTACTACATACAATTAATTTAATGTTTGGTTCGCCATTCCCTGAAGAAATTACTAAATTAGCGTCATCTTTCCCGATTGGGTTGGGTAAGTCAGGCTGTCTTTGTGGTGCTGTAAGTGGTGGGGCTATGGCTCTAGGACTGGTTTATGGTAGA
>CAZUTD010000024.1:1033-12198 GCA_964623185.1 uncultured Clostridiaceae bacterium | reverse complement strand
TGTTCCTACTGTCATAATTCCTCGCTTGTATTGGGCCAGGGAGAAGAAATAACAGAGGCAGGAGCCTTAGACTTTATTGTAAAAAGAAAAAAATATGTTGATGCAATTTGTATTTCCGGGGGGGAGCCCACATTACAAAATAATTTATATGAATTCATAAAAAAGATTAAAATAAAAAAATTTTTAGTAAAGCTAGATACCAATGGAACAAACCCGCAAATATTAGACGAACTAGTCAGGGATAATCTTGTAGATTATATTGCTATGGATATCAAAGCCCCTCTCCACAAATATGAACTTGTAACAGACTGCAAGGTGGATACAGATGCTATTGCAAAGAGCATAGAAATCATAAAAAAATCAGGGGTTGACTATGAGTTTAGAACAACCCTATGTAAAGAACTGTTAAGCCCTGATGATATTTTTGAAATAGCAGGATTATTAAAAGGAAGTGACAAGTATTACATGCAAAATTTTAAGGATGGAGATACGGTATTGGCGGGTAAGGGTCGGCTGACACCTTATGATTTAGCGGAATTACAATCGATAAAAAATAAGATTAAAAATAATTTTAGGACATGTGATGTAAGATAAAGATAAAAATAAGAAGAGTCGTCTATTGATAAATAGGCGGCTCTCCTCAATTTAAGGGAGATTATTTGATGTTTTCCATGGCTCTTTCTGCAAATTCTGTTATTACTAGGGCGTCATAGGGTACTTTTTGATCTAATTCGCCGGCTTCTATCATAATCTCTTGAAGACGGTCCAAACCTTCCTCTGTTAGAACAGGATTTGGTGCCCATGCACCAATTGAACGATATCGTTCTGATACCTTGGTCAAAATATCTACCCCTGTATCAAGAAAATGGGGGTGTAAGGATTTTGCTACTTCCTCATCACTATGGCTATCAACCCATAACATGGCACGATAAATAGCATTGGTAAAACCCTGGACAATTTCAGGTTTTTCCTCTATATAACTTTCCTTGGCAGAATAAGCAGTATAGGGAATATATCCGCTTTCTTCTCCGACGGAGGCTACTACATAACCAACACCTTCTTGTTCTATCATAGATGCAGTTGGCTCAAACAAGGTAGTATAATCTGCCTCACCAGCAGCAAAGGCACCAGCCATTACACCAAATTGCACATCAGTTCTCACATTCAAATCCTTTCCAGGTATAAGGCCCTTATTTTTAAGGACATATTCAAGGGTCATATTAGGCATGCCACCTTTTCGGCCGCCTAAAATTTCTTTCCCACGAAGTTCTTCCAGGGTGAAATTCGGACTTGGTTCCCTAGAAACGATAAAAGAACCATCCCTTTGGGTTAATTGTGCGAAGTTAATTGCATAATCTTCTTTGTCCTGAGCATAGACATAGACGGAAGCCTCGGGACCCATAAAACCTATTTCTACCTGGTCACTGAGGAGACCAGCCATGACTTTGTCAGCCCCTTGGCCATCAATGATTTCCACCTCAAGTCCTTCTTCTTCAAAAAAACCCTCGCTTACGGCCACATAATGAGCCGCATAGAAAACTGAATGGGTTACTTCCATTAAGGTGATTTTTGTCAGCTTTTCATCTTGCTTATTACATCCTGGTAAAAATAGTGCGGTGAACAGAACTATAATAATAAGTAAACTAATTAACTTAAAATTTTTCACTACCATCCCTCCATTTTATAATTTAAAATACACTCTATCTCATTATATTCACATGGAAAATTTATGTGTTAGTTTACATGGAATTTTTATATTCTATAAAAAAATTCATCATCTTAATAAAACAAGTATAGGGCAGGGAAAATATACATAAAATCTAATATAGGGCGATGAAGGGGTGGGAGCGTCTTTGAATATTAGAATTTGTAGTAGTAAAAACAGGTATGGTTACATTAGTGGTGAAATAGAAAATTTCTATTGGTATGCATTAGTTCACCGGGATGAAGTGGAGTTTGGGATTAATCCTAGCAGTTTGAATGCGGGAAATGGCAGAGTGTCAAGACTTTGCATCTATAAAGATATTCCTATGTACAATTATACAAAACGATTGATTTATGCAAATTATAAAAGAGAATGGGAAGTATTTAACAACAGTCATGGGGAAATGATAAGGGTTTTGGTTGAATATTTGGATAGGAGATATTCTATAAAACTAGTTAAGTAAAATTGCTATCAATGGACCTGTCAGGAACCTGTAAAATAGGATTAAATAAAATACTTGGGATAAGAATAGATTTTGAAATTTATTTGTATTATGTTAGAATATAAATAAATTAAAGTAATCACTATACCTAATAAACAAGGGGATAGGCTTTAGTTTTTTACCCTGCAAAATACGAAAAGAGGTGTTTTATGAATATACCAAATATATTAACAAGTATACGCTTTTTATTAATTCCTTTGTTTGTTTTAACATTCTTTTCTCCTACGGAAAACTACCTTCTTATTTCATCGTATATTTTTATTTTTGCAGGGATTACAGATGTATTGGATGGCTATATTGCAAGAAAGTATGAACTTATTACTAAATGGGGACAGGCAATGGATCCCCTAGCTGATAAAATGATGCAAATTACAGTTTTGATTTGTCTCACTATTAGGGGAATCTTACCCTTATGGGTGATAATTGTTGTAGGGTTGAAGGAGAGCTGTCTTGTTGTCGGAGGTATTTTCCTTTACTTCAAAAAAGAAAAGGTGGTTATACCAGCTAATAAATATGGGAAAATTGCTACCATAGTTTTTTATGCAGCTATTTTATCCGTGATATTTAACCTATCATTTGGGAAACCACTTGTATATTTAGCAATAATCATAACAATCTATGCTTTTATCCAGTATGCTCTTATTGCTCTTAAAACTCTAAGGAAACATAATCTTAAAAACCCCGAACTTTCTCCTGTAACAGTGAAAAGAACCCTTGACAAATATGATTAATTGGTTATAATAAAACTTAAATTTATCTTTGAAAAACTTCATAGAAAAGGCGATTAAAAAGAGGAGTAGATAACTAAACTTTAAGAGAGAAAAACCCAAGGGCTGTAAGGTTTTTCATGTCACTGGTTATTGAAGGTAGCTTTGGAGCTTCTGTATTGAATTAGAGAGTAGATACAGACGGGTGATAACCGTTAAGCAAATAAGAGCTTGTTTTAAACAAACAAGAATTAAGGTGGTACCGCGAATAAACCCTTCGTCCTTATGATTAGGATATGGGGTTTTTTATTTTTTTGGCCAGAATAAAAATAAGGGAATAAAAACCCTTACCACCCTAGCTTCCAAGCTCAACCCTATTACATCTTGCCAAGTGATTAATAGAAATCAAAGATTTCGCTTAGCTACTTTTTTAAAGCGTGGGCCCACTTTCCCACCCAAAAGAGCTAAAGACCCTTATTGAATGTGGGCATAAAGCTCCCCTTAAGGGGGTTAAATAATAGATACAGCCCTTATTAAAGAAGACAAAGGAGGATACACTTATGATAAACAATTTACCAAAAAATTATGAACCCAAGCAATTTGAGGATCGTATTTACCAACACTGGATGGATAAGGGATATTTTAAGGCGGAAGTAAATCCAGAAAAAAAACCCTACTCCATAGTACTGCCACCGCCAAACATTACGGGTGAATTACATTTAGGGCATGCCCTAGACCATACCCTACAGGATGTTTTAATTAGATTTAAAAGGATGATGGGGTTTGAGGCCTTATGGTTGCCGGGCACCGATCATGCCAGCATTGCAACGGAAGTGAAAGTTGTAGAAAAGATTAGGAAGGATGAAGGACTCTCAAAACATGATGTGGGTAGGGAAGGATTTTTAGGACGGGCATGGGAGTGGCGTGAACAATATGGCAGGGTAATAGTTGATCAAATGAAAAAGCTAGGCAACTCCTGCGATTGGTCAAGAGAAAGGTTTACCATGGATGAAGGGTGTAGTGATGCGGTAACAGAGGTTTTTGTTAAACTGTATGAAAAAGGATTAATTTATAGGGGAAATAGGATTATTAATTGGTGCCCAGATTGTAAAACATCCTTATCAGATGCTGAAGTTGAGCATGAGGATAGGGCCGGTAACTTTTGGCATGTAAATTATCATATAAAGGATAGTGATGAGTTTATAGAAATTGCTACGACAAGACCTGAAACCATATTAGGGGATACAGCTATAGCAGTACACCCCGAGGATGAAAGGTATAAAAACCTTGTTGGTAAAACAGCCATATTACCCTTGTTAAATAGGGAAATCCCAATAATTGCGGATGATTATGTAGACCCAAGCTTTGGTACAGGGGCCGTAAAAATTACACCTGCACATGATCCCAATGACTTTGAAGTGGGTTTACGCCACAATCTTCCCCAAATTTCTATTATGAATGAAGATGCCAGCATTAACAGTAATGGTGGAAAATATGAGGGGATGGACAGGTATCAAGCCAGAAAAGAAATTATAAAAGATTTAAAAGACCAGGGGTTATTGGTCCACATCAAGGAACGGGACCATAGTGTTGGACAATGTTACCGTTGCGATACTGTTGTAGAGCCAATTACATCAGATCAATGGTTTGTAAAGATGGAGCCTTTGGCAGGGCCTGCTATAAGGGCAGTACAAGAAAAAAAGATAAATTTTGTGCCTCAAAGATTTGAAAAGATATATTTCCACTGGCTGGAAAATATTAAAGACTGGTGTATCTCAAGACAATTATGGTGGGGACACCGTATTCCGGCCTATTACTGCCAGGACTGTGGAGAGATAATAGTATCAAAAACACCTCCATCAGATTGTAATAAATGCAAGGGTCAAAATTTAAAACAGGATGAGGATGTATTAGATACTTGGTTTAGCTCAGCCTTATGGCCCTTTTCTACATTGGGATGGCCCGAAAAAACTGAGGAGTTGGAATATTTTTATCCTACAGATGTACTGGTAACAGGATATGATATAATTTTCTTTTGGGTTGTTCGGATGGCCTTCTCCGGCATTGAATTTATGAATCAAGTACCCTTTAAACATGTCTTTGTACATGGTTTGGTAAGGGATGCAGAAGGGAAAAAAATGAGCAAATCCCTTGGCAACGGGATTGATCCACTGGATGTAATAGACAAATACGGTGCAGATGCCCTAAGATATACCCTTATTTCCGGAAATTCCCCGGGAAATGATATCCGTTTCCATACAGAAAGACTGGATGCTAGTAGAAATTTTGCCAATAAACTTTGGAATGCTACCAGGTTTGTATTAATGAATCTTGACGGTGAAGAAATTTCTAGGGATGAGGTTGAGGGAATACTCAATACGGCAGATTTTTGGATTTTATCCAGACTAAATGATATTACAAAAGAAATTACTGAGAACATGGAAAAGTTTGAATTGGGATTGGCCTTGCAGAAAATCTACGATTTTACCTGGAATGAGTATTGTGACTGGTATATTGAGTTGACAAAATCAAGATTATATAGTGATAATACACAAGAAAGAAAGGCAGCACAGTATAGCTTAACCTATGTGTTAAGGAATATCTTAAAGTTATTGCATCCTTTTATGCCTTTTATAACCGAAGAAATTTGGCAGAACTTGTCCAATTCCCAGGACAGTATAATCGTGGCAAATTGGCCACAATATAATCCTGAAGACAAGAATACTGATGCGGAGAATAAAATGAACCTAATCATGGAAGCTATTAAAAATCTTCGCAATATAAGGGCAGAGATGAATGTGGCACCTTCCAGAAAGGCAAAACTCCTAGTATATACTACTAGGGATGAGGTTAAATCTACCATAGAGGAAGGAAAAGAGTATTTTATAGGATTGGCAGGCATATCAGATATTGAATTTGTGACCTATAAAGGGGACATCCCATCTGATGCCATATCAACTGTTATACAGGGTGGTGAGCTTTTCTTACCTTTAGAGGATTTAATTGATATTGAAAAGGAAATAGAAAGACTTGAAAAAGAAAAGAAAAAATTGGAGGGGGAAATAAAAAGGGTAAAAGGCAAACTATCCAATGAAGGTTTTATCAATAAGGCTCCCGCACATTTAATAGAAGAAGAAAAGAAAAAAGGCCAAAAATATCAAGATATGATGGACACCGTATTAGAAAGACTAGATACACTAAAAAGAAAATAAAAAAACCAAAGATATAAAAGTTTAAAATAACTTTATCGATACAATAATTAATTGGGGTAGAGGAAAGAGAGTGAAAAAATGAACTATCAAAATGCAATAGATTATATCCATTCAACCTACAAATTTGGCAGCAAATTGGGCCTTGAAAATATTAAATATCTCTTAGAACTACTAGGGAATCCACAGGATAAACTTAAAACTATCCATGTGGCAGGCACTAATGGCAAGGGTTCCACCTCATCCTTTATCCACAACATTCTTAAAACAGAGGGGTATAAAGTGGGACTCTATACCTCTCCCTATATTCAGGAGTTTACAGAGAGAATAAAGATTAATGGGGAAAATATTCCTAGGGATGATTTAGCCAAATACACTGCCTCTGTAAAGAAAAGCATAGAGAAAATGGTTTCCCAAGGGAAAAACCATCCCACGGAATTTGAAATAGGAACAGCAATAGCTCTTTTATATTTCGCAAGGCAGGAAGTAGATTATTTAATATTGGAAGTTGGCCTAGGGGGCCGGCTAGATGCTACAAACATAATAAAAAATCCCCTTGTTTCAGTAATCACAATAATAGGCCATGATCATGTGGAATATCTGGGTGATAGCCTTGACAAAATAGCTTTTGAAAAAGCTGGAATTATTAAGAAAGATAGCCATGTGGTCTCTTACCCTCAGGACAAGGAAGCAATGAAAGTTATAAAAAATGTTTGTATGCAAAACAATAGCGAATTAACAATAGTAGATTTTACAAAATTACAGTTGGAATATAGTGAAATTGAAGGTCAAAAATTTACTGTAAGGATTCTAGGAAAACTATATAAGGATCTTGAGATAAGCCTGGCGGGGGAATATCAAATATATAATTGTTGCACAGCCTTGACAGTCATTGAAATTTTAAAAAGGCATCATGGAGTAAGGATTAGTGACAGGTCTATATATGATGGCTTATATAGTACAAGCTGGATGGGCAGATTTGAAGTAATTAGTCGTAACCCCCTAACCATTATCGATGGTGCACATAATCTCCAAGGTGCCCAGGCATTAAGAAAAAGCATTGAAAGTCTACTCAAAGACTATGAAATAACTTTTGTAGTGGGGATGTTGGCTGATAAGGATGTGGAAGGGGTATTAAAAGATCTTGTTCCCCTTATGGATAAGGTAATTATAACTGAACCTAATAACCCAAGGGCTATGAAAGCACATGATTTATCTAAGAAAATGATTGGATTTGCTAAAGAAATCCACCTAAGTGAAGATGTAGGAGATGCAGTGAAAAAAGCTTATAAAATAACCCCAAAAGATGGCCTTGTTCTCTTTGCGGGGTCTTTATACATGATAGGTGAAGTCAGGAGTATTATAACTAAATCAGGATGCACCCCCGCCTCTTAGGCGGTGGGTGCTAATTTAAATTTTAGTCAAAAAAATCTCTTATGCCCTTAGAAATATCTACAGCATTTTCCAACCATATTTCATATATGTTTTGCGCCTTTTCAAGGCTATCCACATTGAACTGCAATTCCATGTTAGGAGCATCCCCTTCAATGATTGTTAGGGATAGCTTATATAGGTTCTCTTCTAATTGAATATAATTTGCCTCGACTTTTATTTTTTTCCTATCTGGTGCTTGTTTTTCTATAATAAGTTTATCTATTTCATCCTTGGTGGAATTTCTAATATGATTTATAAAATAATTTAATGCATCCCTGCCTTTTTGTGTTATGGTGAGAAATTCAGTGTGGTTCCTAATTTCATCCGAGATAAAGTCTGATTCTTTTAACTCGGATAAAAATTGCTGTAGGATAAAATAATCTAGCATATTATGTTCCAGAACAAAATGTGTAATTTCCGCATTAGTTAGGGATTGTTTTGATTTATCCAGTATATATAACAATAGCAATTTTTTTTCGATTAACTGTTGAGGTGTATTAGTAAACATTATAAATCCTCCTTTAGATTTGGTATGTTTTTTCGTATAAGTATGTAAAAAATAAATTGTTTTCAATTAGATTAAAATATTTTAAATATATAAACAAGGAGCCTTATGTATTTTACTTTATAAGGCTCTATTATTATATTACTTTATTTTAGAAAATTTTAAAAGGCTATTTAAAAAATGACCATTAAATAAAGATATTTTTAAAATTAGTATGAATAATTTGGTAATTGCTAAATGCATGAATCTAGTAGGTTTTGAAAAAAATAAAGGTATAGGTTTATAAAACAATTTATTTATAGTTTAGAGGGTGGTAGTCAAATGAGTAAAAAAAACAAGAAGTTAACAGTTGAACAAACAGCTTATCAGGCATTTGCCAAGCAACGGGAGCCTAAGCGGCCAGTGCTAGTAAATTGTACAAAGGCTTTTTTGGTCGGAGGTACAATATGTACTATAGGACAAGCCCTTGAGTACATGTATATAAAATATTTTAATTTCACTGAAAAAACAGCAGGCAGCCCTACATCATCCAGTTTAATTATTATATCAGTTATCTTAACCTCAATAGGGGTGTATGACCATATTGGCCAGTGGGCTGGTGCAGGTACCGCTGTTCCCGTCACAGGATTTGCTAACACAATATCTTCAGCTGCCATAGAGCATCGTAGCGAGGGCTATGTATTAGGCGTGGGTGGGAATATGTTTAAAATCGCTGGCCCAGTTATTGTTTTTGGAGTATTCTCCGCATTTGTAGTGGCTTTGATAAAAATAATTATACAGGAATTGGGTGGGATATAAATGCTAAAAGGAAATCAAACATGGGTTTTTAAATCAAAACCTGTAATTATTTCCACCTCAGCTGTGGGTGGTCCTTTTGAGGCCCAGGGTAATTTGGCGCCAGATTTTGATATTCTACATTCTGATATCTGGTTAGGGCAGGACAGTTTTGAAAAGGCGGAAAGGAAGTTGCTGGAGGATGCTACTGATAAGGCTATTAGCAAAGCCAACTTAGCAAAGGAAGATATACAAATTTTTATAAGCGGTGATTTAATAAATCAAATAACTCCCAGTAGTTTTGCAGCTAGAACCTTAGCAATACCCTATATCGGTATATTTGGGGCCTGTTCCTCATCGATGGAGGGCCTAGCACTTGCCAGTTTAATGGTGGAGGGCAATTTTGCACAAAATGTTTTGACTGCTGCTAGCAGCCATAATGCGGCAGCGGAAAAACAATTTAGGTACCCAACAGAGTATGGAGCCCAAAAACCCCCAACTGCTCAATGGACAGTAACTGGTGCAGGTGCGGCAATTGTGGCACCAGTTGGTAAGGGACCTAGGGTTACAGCAGCAACAATTGGCAAGGTTATAGATATGGGAATTTCAGACCCCTTTAATATGGGTGCCGCTATGGCACCGGCGGCGGTAGATACTATAGAGGCACATTTTAAGGATTTAAATATTGATTTTTCTTACTATGATATTATTGCCACTGGCGATTTGGGGGCAGTAGGGCATAAGATAGCGGAAGATTTGCTTACACAGCATGGCCTGACTATTCCAGAGGGGAAATTTACGGATTGCGGAAAACTAATTTACAAGGAAAACCAACAAGCTTTTGCAGGTGCAAGTGGGTGTGCTGCCTCTGCCACCGTAACCTATGGACATTTTATAAATCGAATGAAAAGAAGAGAGTTAAAACGAATACTAATTGTTGCTACGGGGGCCCTCTTGTCCCCCATGTCTTATCAGCAAAAAGACAGCATTCCCTCAATAGCTCATGCTGTTTCTATTGAAATGTTATAGGAGGTGTAAATTTTGGAAAAGTTTATTTGGGCATTTGTTGTGGGTGGGGGCATTTGTGTATTAGGGCAAATCATGATGGATGTTTTCAGGCTAACACCAGCTCATACAATGGTTACATTGGTTGTGGCAGGTAGCGTGTTGGGCGGTCTTGGTCTTTATGAACCACTATTAAAATTTGCTGGTGCCGGGGCCAGCGTACCCATTAGTAGTTTTGGAAATTCATTATTTAAAGGAGCTATGACTGAATACGATAGGCATGGTATTATAGGGGTGCTTACGGGAATTTTTGAAATAACAAGTGCCGGTATTTCTGCTGCAATAATTTTTGGATTTATTGCCTCATTGTTTTTTAAGTCAAAGGGATAAGAGGGAAATCATAGACCCATAGATATAAAATTAAAAAATTGGTCACAAAGTACATAAAATTTAAAATATACCTTCAGTTATACGGTTTATTATCTATATCCATCAGATAGTAAACCGTTATTTGATGGTTTTAATAGGAAATTGCATTTGCAAAGTTGCTTTTGTTATAATGATTATAGGAGGGGTATAATCATGGATATGCAAAGCAAAATAGAAAAGGAAATTTTAAATTTAGGTGTAGCAAAAGTAGGATTTTGCCAATTGAATGATTTATTACCCGAAGAATTAAGGGAATTGGGAAATGCCATTTCGATAGGAGTGCGATTGTCCGATCAGGTAGTAAGTGATATCAATCCGGTAAAGGGACCTACCCATACATACTTTCATCATTATAGGACAGTAAATTTCTTTATAGATCAGGTAAGTTTTAAAATTGCGAATCAATTACAGGATTGGGGCTATCTTGCAATGCCTATACCAGCTTCGCAATCCATTAATGATACTGGTTGGTCCTATAGGGGATTATTTCAACACCGTACTAGTGCAACAAGAGCCGGCTTAGGTTGGATAGGTAGAAATTCTTGTCTTGTGACGGAGGAATTCGGTCCTAGAATTAGATTGGGTACTATACTAACAAATATGGAATTTGATTATAATACTCCCATTACCAAATCCAGGTGCGGAGATTGCAATATTTGCTTAGATGCTTGTCCTGCCAAAGCTCTCAAAGGAGGTTTATGGGAGGCTGGAATGTCAAGGGACAAATTAATTGAACCGGAAAAATGTAGCCAGCATATGAAAAGGGAATATAAACATATAGGGAGGGGTGCCGTTTGCGGTATATGTGTTAAGGTGTGCCCCCAGGGAAAACAAATAATTAAAAGATAAATTGTTAAAATAATTATAGGATTCAAACAATATGCTTGTATATTGC
>CAZUTD010000024.1:0-1023 GCA_964623185.1 uncultured Clostridiaceae bacterium | reverse complement strand
GCATGAAGGGATTGATATAGTGAGAAAAAAGTTTGCCATTATCATGGTCATAATATGTTTTTCTGTATTAACATCATGTAATAAGGAGGATTCCATACAAACTGATAAAAAAAATGATGAAGCAGAAGTATTAGTAAATATGATGGTCTTAGAAGAAGAGGAAAGTATTGATGAGATAGATTTACAAACCGTCCGACCTAATGAAATGGGGGAGGTTATGGTCTTAATGTATCACCATATAGACGAACCCGAAGCAGAATGGACTAGAACACCAGAAAATTTCAGAAAGGATTTATTAGAGCTTTATGACCGGGGCTATAGACCAATTAGTTTAGAAGATTATGTTAGGGGAAATATAGGAATTCCAGCTGGTTATAAACCTATAGTATTGACTTTTGACGATGGGAACCAGAACAATTTTAATATGATAGAGGATCAGGCTGGGGAATGGATTATTGACCCCAATTGTGCGGTTGGAATATTAGTGGATTTCCACGAAAACCATCCGGACTTTCCATTAAAGGCAAGTTTTTTTATCAATGGGGGAACCTCATTTGGACAAGCAGATTGGCTGGAATACAAATTAAACTATCTTGTTGAAATGGGGATGGATATTGGGAATCATACAAACACCCATATTAATTTTACCAATGCAAGTGCGGAAAAAATACAAGAAGAAATAGGCAGGGTCAATAATTTTGTAAAACAATACTTGCCGGAATATGAGATAAATACCTTGGCATTGCCCTTTGGATCTAAGCCAAAGGATGATTCGTTATTGCCCTATTTGCTTAAGGGACAACATGATGGGATAAAATATGAAAATATAGGAATTTTGGAGGTTGGATGGGACCCTTATAAGTCACCCCACGACGAGGAATTTGATTTTACAAAAATCAGAAGGGTGAGGGCCAGCGAAACAAAAGTTGACGGTGTAGGAATTTATAATTGGTTGGAAACATTGGAAAAAGGAACTAGACTACCCTATATTAGTGATGGACAAGCTGATATTATTACAGTTCC
>CAZUTD010000023.1:10262-12376 GCA_964623185.1 uncultured Clostridiaceae bacterium | reverse complement strand
ACACTGCTAAGCAACCAATTACTAGGTTTTCTCAGCAAAAATGCCATAGAACCCCCGGCCCCTGTCCCCAATACCCCAGCCATCAAACCAATAAAAGTAATCCCCCATAAACTATCCACTTTTCCGCCTCCCCAAGGCAAATAAATATAATCCAATTAATTTTGTCCGACTTTTAAATGTATATTCCGCCTTGGAATAAAATATAGCTTATCCCCAATAAATAAAGGGTTTTGGGTTAAAGAAAACTGATGAAAGTTTATTTATCATCAGTTTTTCGGTAAAATTTATCCAAATCCATTAGGATTCTACATTTTTTAATTTTTCTGCCTGGTCAGATGTTACCAAGGCATCTATCATCTCAGTAATGTCCCCGTCCAAAAAGCTTTCTAACCTATAGATGGTTACATTAATCCTGTGGTCTGTTATTCTTCCCTGCGGGAAATTATAGGTCCTAATACGCTCGCTTCTATCCCCAGAACCTACTTGACTCCTTCTTTCCTCAGCAATTTCGCTCTCCTGTTCCTTGGTTAATTGGTCCAATAATCTTGCCTTTAAAACCTTCATTGCCTTTTCCCTATTCTTTATTTGGGATTTTTCATCCTGGCAAGAGACGACTATTCCCGTAGGCAAGTGGGTAATCCTAACAGCGGAATCCGTCATATTAACATGTTGGCCACCTGCACCGCTTGACCTGTAGGTATCTATCCTCAAATCATTAGTATTAATCTCTAGTTCCACATCATCAGCTTCAGGCAATACAGCAACTGTGGCAGCAGAAGTGTGGATCCGTCCGCCAGATTCGGTGGTGGGGATTCTCTGGACCCTATGGGCCCCACTTTCGTACTTAAGCTTGGAATAAGCACCATTGCCCCGGATCATAAAAATAACTTCCTTGTAACCACCTACGCCAATTTCGTTTAAGCTTAACATTTCAACCTTCCAACCCTGGCGCTCCGCATAGCGGGTGTACATCCTAAACAAGTCAGCTGAAAAAAGGGCAGCCTCATCTCCGCCCGTACCGGCACGGATTTCTACAATAACATTCTTATTGTCATTAGGGTCCTTGGGCAGTAGAAGGACTTTTAATTCCTCCTTTAGCCTGTCCGCATTTTCTTCCAGCTCATCTATTTCCATCTTAGCCATTTCCCTTAATTCCTCATCAGCGGTCTTATCAAATAAAATTTCCTTAGTTCCCTCCAAGGATATTTCTATATCCCTATATTCCTTATATTTTTCCACAATAGGCTGCAAGTCCGAGTGTTCCTTGACTAACTTCTGCCAAAGGCTTTGATCATTGATTACATCAGGGTCACTAATTTTAATACCTATATCATCATATTTTTCTAATAAAAAATCTAATTTGTCTAACATTTTCCCACCCCATCAAAATTTTTATATCTAAAATAAAATTTACTTGCAAAAATAATAATTTCATCTTCCAACACTTTATTATATCAGATTTGGGAAGAAATCACCACCCACTTGTATAAGGCCAGGGAGGTCCTTTTCTACGATTAAATCTGATAATATCAAAATGGTGTGTCACCATGCAAGCGAGATGACAGGGTTGTTAAACCCTACAATCCCCTTCTTAACTATGTCGTAACAAAAAAATGTGTTGCCATGAATACGGGATGACAGGGTCGTCATCCCCTACAATCCCCTTCTTAACTATGTCGTAACAAAAAAATGTGTTGCCATGCAAGGGGGATGACAGGGTCGTCATCCCCTACAATTCCCTTCTTAACTATCCCAGCAAATGTAACATCCTAAACCAACCTACCAACAACCACCCTATCCAAGCCTGCCAAATCCTTCACAAGGCCTATATTTGCAAATCCCTTATCTGCCATCATTTTTTTAACTGCCTGACCCTGGTCGTAACCGATTTCAACAGCCAACCATCCATCCCTATTCAAGAAATCTCCCACGCCCTCCAATATCCTCCTGTAAAAACATAGGCCGTCCCTTCCGCCATCCAATGCCAGGCCCGGTTCATAGTCCCTGACCTCCGGCCCCAGTGTTGGCAAAACATCCGCCTTTATATAGGGAGGATTGGAAACAATTAAGTCAAAGGCCCTTTCCAGATTTGCATTTTCTAACCCCTTAAACAA
>CAZUTD010000023.1:4570-10252 GCA_964623185.1 uncultured Clostridiaceae bacterium | reverse complement strand
AATTTTACCCTATCCCCTACCCCATGCTTAAGGGCATTTCTTTCAGCTAGCTCAAACGCCTTGGGTGAAATATCCACCCCAAAAACCATGGCTTCCTCTATATATTTACCCAGGCTTATGGCTATTGCCCCGCTTCCAAAACCCATGTCCAATATTTGTAGCTTTTTTCCCCCATAATGATCTTGGTATATTTCTATAACTTTCTCCACAAGAATTTCCGTATCTGGTCTAGGAATCAAGACTCCTTCCTCCACCCAAAAATCCAAGCCCATAAACTCCTGATTATTGACAATATATTGGGCGGGCATCCTTTTCTCCCTTTTCTCAACTTTTTCCCAAAATTTTTGACACATTTCCCGGGAAATCTCTCTTTCCGGATATATATGCAAGTTTATTCTCTCTAGACCCAGTAAATGCGACAAGATTAGCTCGGCATCCAATTGAGGACTTCTTATTCCTGCCTCCCCCAGTCTTACTGTGGCCCTTTTCAAAACTTCTGCAACCCTCATCAAATTTCCCCCCCCTTCAAAAACAGAAAAATAAAGCCCTTTTTAAAAAGGCTTTAATATATAAAAGATTTCCTACCATTTGCTTTCTTCCTCATCTTCCACCAATACCTGTTTTAATGCCTCCAATGCTACTTCCAATTGCTTATCATCCGGTTCAAGAGTTGTCAGTTTTTGCATCATTAGGCCAGGATAATTAATAGCCTTCATTATAGGTGAATCACATCTTCTTCCGCCTATTTTGATAATTTCATATGAAATTCCTGCTACAAAGGGCAAGAGTGCTAACCTGGTAACAACCCTGGTCACTGGATTAGGCCAGCCTATCATAGAAAACATAATCATACTCACCATCATAACAATAAATAAAAAACTAGTCCCACACCTTGGATGAAGAGTGGTGTACTTTCGAGCATTTTCTACAGTTAATTCTTCCCCATGTTCATAACAAAAAATTGATTTGTGTTCTGCACCATGATATTGGAAGACTCTTTTTATATCTTCCATTTTAGAAATAAGGAAAATGTAGATAACAAACATTCCCAGTCTCAATAAACCCTCTACCAGATTTAATAAGATATTTTTTTCAGTATATCGCTTTAAAAAATTAGTGATAAAGGTTGGCCCAATAATAAATATAGCAACTGATAGCAAAATCGCTATAAAGACAGATGCGTACAATAAAACATCATCAGCCTTACCCTTAAAAATCTTTTCCATAAAGTTTTGAAATTTATCCGATTCTTCTTCCTCCAGGCCCTCTTCTGCTATTTCAGCAGAATAAGTTAAGGCCCTCATACCGATAATCATCGAATCGATTAAGGCTACCGCCCCTCTTACAAGGGGAATCTTATTTAATTTGTATTTTTGAACTATTCCACCGATAGCTTCTTTCTTAACGGTAAGCTCCTGATCAGGTCGCCTTACAACAATAGCTATCTCCCTAGGCCCCCGCATCATCACGCCTTCGATTAATGCCTGACCCCCTATACTGGTTTGACGAATTTCTCCCATAAAAATATATCCTTTCTAAGTTGATTACTCATTTTTTGACTTTTAAAAAAAGCTTGAATTATATATCCCAATACATATTGTATTTCTCTTTATCACTGACTACTATATATTATATACCATCCCTTTATTATTTACTATCAAAAATACAGGACCTGATAAGGGCTTTTTTTGATTTTCCCCTTGTCACCCTGGCAGGGTAAGATTAAGGCCAAGACGACCCAACCACAGGGGGACATATTTAAATTTAATTAGAAAATATATGTTTAAATTCCATCATTATAGCGTATATATATAATACAGTAGAATCCGGTAGCTCCCTACCAATCTATCAGTAAACTTTTTTATCGGCTACAAAACACGCATATATTTAAACTAGCTTCAAAAATATTACAGGTAACTTTCAAAGGACTATGTGGAAAGGCGATGATACAGACCGGATGTTAGCAAGCAACTCAAAACTACCATTAGCACAGATTGGTATAGCTACCCCCGATTCTATTGTAGCAAAATTTATACCCAAAATTAGGTATTTACCAAATATTGTTAAAGTCATGCATAGAAGTTTAAACCCTTTTACTTCCAGCATGACTTTTTATTTTTCCTATTTATCAACATTTTTAAATACCTGGTGGCATTTTCTACACCTGGCCTCATAACTTTCCCTAGCGCCTACCATAATTACCGGGTCATCATATTTTGCGGGTTTTCCATTAACCAACCTTTGGGTCCTGGTTGCAGGCATTTTACAGACCTGACATATGGCAGTAAGTTTTGTTACATATTCTGCTATGGCCATTAAATCTGGAACATTGCCAAAAGGTTCTCCCCTAAAGTTCATGTCCAAACCCGACACAAGGACTCGCTTGCCCTCTTCCGCGGCATACTGGCATACCTCTACCATTCTTTCACCCAAAAATTGCACTTCATCTATTGCTAAAACATCATAATCTTCATTTTTTATTATTTCTAATATTTCCCCGCCATCTTCTACAGAATAACATCCTATTTCCTTACCATTATGGGAAATTATTTTGTCCGCACAATACCTATCATCTATTAGGGGTTTAAACACCAGAACTTTTAAACCAGCTATTTTCACCCTATTTACCCGGCGGATAAGTTCCTCACTTTTACCGGCATACATAGGGCCCACAATAACTTCAATACTGCCCCTTTGGGCATATTCTCCAAGTCCAATCATAATCCCAACTCCAAACACAGAATCAATTATTTAATAAAAAATAAAGGTTAGAAAGGGTACTTCTAACCTCGGTTCTTATGCATATATTGGAAAACCTAGATACCAAATTTTTGTTTGAATTTTTCCACTCGTCCGCCTTTTTCAACACTTTTCTGTTTTCCTGAATAGAAAGGATGACATTCTGAACAAATTTCAACCCTTATTTCCTTTTTTGTTGATTTTGTTTGAAATGTATTTCCACAAACACAAGAAACATCTACCTTATTATACTCCGGATGTATATCTTTCTTCATCCCCTTCACCTCTTTCCGTAAAAACTTATGATAAATAATTATTATTATTAAATAATACGGTTTTCACCAATATTTGCTGCAAATTTTTGCTAGTTCAAATTAGTCTTAAATTCCTAATACAATTAAATATCATATAATAATTTAACTTCTACATTATAGCATATAAGCTATAGGGTGACAAGAAAAAAATTAATAGATATTTTTCTTAATCATTTCAACGAAATCACTGTTTTTCTTTGTCTCAATAAGGCTGCCTATAACCTTTTCCGTCACATCCTGAACAGGATTGTTGCTCATAGCCCTTCTTATGCTCCAAATGGCCTCTAGCTCTTCCTGCCTCAGTAATAATTCTTCCCTCCTGGTACCTGATTTATTAATATCTACGGCTGGGAAAATCCTCTTTTCAGATAGCTTCCTATCCAAATGCAATTCCATATTCCCCGTCCCCTTAAATTCTTCAAAAATAACATCGTCCATCCTACTGCCAGTCTCAATTAAAGCCGTAGCAATAATAGTCAGGCTGCCACCCTCTTCCAAATTACGGGCAGCACCAAAAAACCTCTTGGGCTTATGCAAGGCACCTGGATCCAATCCACCAGATAAGGTTCTACCGGTGGGAGGAATAGTTAGGTTATATGCCCTGGCAAGTCTAGTAATACTATCCAATAAAATCAGGACATCCTTGCCATGCTCCACCAAGCGTTGAGCACGATTTAAAACCATTTCCGCAACCTTAATATGGTGGCTGGGTAATTCATCAAAAGTCGAATAAGCCACTTCACCCCTAATAGACCGCTGCATATCTGTTACTTCCTCGGGTCTTTCATCGATAAGTAAAACAATAATATCAATTTCTGGATAATTTTCTGCCACACTATTAGCAATTTTCTGTAAAAGAATAGTTTTTCCTGCCTTTGGAGGGGCAACAATAATACCCCTTTGTCCTCTGCCAATAGGTGCAACTAAATCAATTAACCTTGTGGATAATTCTCTTGTATCATTTTCTAAATCAATTCTTTCTCTGGGATAAATAGGGGTAAGATTTTCGAAATTTGGTCTTCGAATGGCGGTTTCTGGATCCAATCCATTAACCTTTTTGACATATAGAAGGGCTTTAAATTTCTCGCCGCTCTTTGGGGGTCGTGTAATACCTGAGATTTTATCCCCCGTTCGCATATCAAATCTTCTAATCTGGGAAGGCGATATATATATATCCCCATCACTGGACAAATAGTTTTCTCTTCGTAAAAATCCATAACCGTCCTGATGAATTTCCAATATACCTTCGGCAATTTTCATCTTTTCCCCCTCTGGGATTTCGTCGGAAAGATGTTCAGGTAGTTTATATTCCTTGGAATGGAGTTTCTTAGGCTTTATTTTTGCTAGCTGGCTAGCAGGTTGGCCTCCTGTAGCATTACTCTTTTGTTCTTCCATCTCTTCTTTAATCATGTTTATCAAGTCGGCTTTTTTATATTTGCCCCAATTTTTTATCTTTAATTCTTTAGCTTTTTCTCTAAGATCAGCCAACTTCATCTGACCTAGTTGGGAATCAACCAATTCAACACCTCCAAAATACCTAGTAAAAGAAACAAAATTGAATTCCTCAATTTTGTTTCAAACTATATCACTTCAAAGCTATGCTATCATTTTTGATAAATACTGTCAATTACTAGATAGATCCCTTAATCCTGGGATTTATAATCCAAATTCTAAATACTTTTTAATAAGCATAACTTGGTTTTTTATTTAGTTTATGAATAGCCTCTATAAACCGTATGGTTCCAGATTTTGACCGCATAACAACAGAGTGAGTTTTTGCCATATTATTTCCCTTATAGCCTACTCCCCTCAACAATTCTCCGTCAGATATACCGGTTGCAGCGAAATAAATTTCATCCCCCTTAACCAAATCTTCCATGTGGAGTATCTTGTTAAAATCCACACCCATCCTTCCACATCTCTTTCTTTCTTCCTCGGATGACGGAACCAGCCTACCCTCAATATGACCTCCCAGGCATTTTAAACCTGCAGCAGCTATTACTCCTTCGGGTGCCCCTCCAATACCCATCAAAATGTCCACTCCAGTATAATCAAAACATGTAGCCAAGGCAGCTGCCACATCACCATCCCTGAAAAGTTTAATCCTTACACCGGCCTCCCTGCACTGCCTTATAATTTCGGCATGTCTTGGCCTATCCAAGATAGTTACGGTTAAATCATTAATACTCTTATGGAGGGCATCAGCTGTAGCCCTAAGATTTTCATAAATAGGTGCATCAATATGAACCTTACCCGCCACTTTAGGTCCGACAGCAATCTTATCCATATATATATCTGGTGCATTCAGCAAACAATCCCTTGGTCCCATGGCTACAACCGCAATAGCATTAGGCAAACCCTTGGCTACAGAATTAGTACCCTCAACCGGATCTATTGCAAGGTCTACTTTAATGTCTCCTTCATGCCTCCTGCCTACAAGTTCGCCTATGTATAACATAGGAGCCTCGTCCATCTCCCCTTCCCCAATAACAACCACTCCATCAATCTGCATGATTTCGCATTTTTTCCCTTTTTTCAAATCCTGCAACATAGAAGCCACTAACGAACGATGCTGTTCAAATGCTTTGATAAAAATCTCCTTACATCTTTTTTGCCCTTCTTCATCAGT
>CAZUTD010000023.1:592-4560 GCA_964623185.1 uncultured Clostridiaceae bacterium | reverse complement strand
TCTGCATTGTGTCAAACATCCTCCGCATACCGTCTACACCTGCCTGGTCGGCGGCATTATTATCCCCCCGGCCCATATATTTAGCCGCGCCCAAGGCAGCTGCTTCCGTAACCCTGACTAAGTCTAAAGCTAAGTTACGATCCATTTTTCATCCCTACCTTTTTTATTTAAATGTGTTATACTAATCACAGTATTTCTATAATATAGTATATAATATTAAAGCCCATATTACAAGAAACTATATGACTTGTTTTATGCAATAATACCCCTTTTAATAAAAATATTAAAAAATATTTTCCAGCCGCCAAATCCCTAATGCCTTACAAGGCATAGGCTTAACCTTCCTTATAAAAAAATAATCCTAAAAACCCAGTGTGAATATTTTAACTATTTTGACATTTTATTTAATCTATGATATATTTTTTGTATGTCTTCTGTATTTGGGTTGTATTTGGAATATACAGAAGATTCATACCTTTCTTTTTGCTTGCCTAGTTCTAATCAGTTTTTCTTCCGCATTGGGTTATGACATTAACCAAGGCCCTTGTGTGTTTTGCAACTGGCCTAACGGGTCCTATGTACCCACAGAAAAAAATTAAGTGGTAAGCACCACCTTCGGGGGAGGGGATATCCTGATTTGGTTTTAAGTTGCAATAAAATATATCTCTACCCATTATATCTTTGAAATAAGGGATATCCTGATTTGGTTTTAAGTTGCAATAAAATGTCATATTTATATTATTGACATACTTTTTCGAATATGGTAACATCATTAAATAAGTTTCGAAATTGTCAGAAATTTAGTGCAATAATAACGCAATGCAAAAAACTAAAAAAACCAAAATTTTTAAAGGGGGGTCTTTTAGTGGAAAAGAGTACAGTGAAAAGAGAGAATTGGGGATCGAGGTTTGGTTTCCTAATGGCAGCAGCTGGTTCAGCCGTTGGTCTTGGTAACATCTGGCGGTTCCCATACCTAACTGGCGAAAACGGTGGCGGGGCATTCATTATTATTTATTTGAGTTGTGTACTTGTCATCGGACTTAGTGTTATGATCGCCGAATTCGCAGTTGGTAGAAGATCTAATTTGGCAGCAGTTGGAGCCTACAAAAGCAGGAGTCCTAGATGGACATTTGCTGGTGTCCTGGGGGTATTAAGTGCCTTCTTCATCATGGGTTTCTACCCAGTAGTTGGTGGTTGGTCAGTAGCCTATATAGGCAAAACCCTTACAGGATTAATATCCAATCCAGCAGCAATTGAGGCAACTTTTGGAGAGTTTATCACAAGTCCAGCTCAACCTCTAGTGTGGATGCTTATCTACATGCTTCTAAATGTGGTAATCGTTGCTAGGGGTATTGCAGGCGGTATTGAAAAGGCTAGTACAGTATTGATGCCTACACTTTTCATACTTTTCATCTTTGTATCTATTAGAAGTGTCAGTCTTCCGGGTGCTGGAGCAGGTCTAGAATTTTTATTCAAACCTGATTTTTCAATGGTAACAGGTCAAACCTTCTTGGCTGCCCTGGGTCAATCCTTCTTCTCCCTGAGTTTGGGGATGGGTTGTATGATTACCTATGGTAGTTATTTGAGCAAGGAAGAAAATCTACAAACTAATGCTTTACTAGTAACCATGATGGACACAGGAGTTGCTCTATTAGCTGGTATCGCTATATTCCCAGCCCTGTTTGCCTTCGGTATGGAGCCTACAGCTGGTCCTGGTCTAGTATTTGTCGTAGTACCTGCTATATTTGCCGAGATGGGTGGATTTGGTACAGTCTTATCACTTATCTTCTTTGTAGCATTCTCAGTTGCGGCACTTACATCCTCCGTATCATTACTAGAGGTTGTTGTTGCCTACCTAATGGACGAAAGAGGAATGAAGAGAAAACCTGCAGTTTATTTGACATCTGTAATTATGACAATCCTATGTGTTCTGTCCTCATTATCAATGGGAACATTATCAGGGGTTGAAATCTTTGGAGTTGGCTTCTTTGACCTATTTGACATCCTAACTGACAAGATATTCTTAGCCATAGGCGGAATGTTATTAGCAATCTTTGTCGGCTGGGTATTGGATAAAGAAGATCTTAAAGATGAACTTACAAATGGCGGAACCATACAATTTGGCCTATTCGAGCTATGGTATAATATAGTTAAATTTGTTATTCCTGTAGCCATTGGTCTTGTTGCAGTAACAGGAATTATATCCATCACACAAACCAGTTTAATGCTCTTTGGACTTGGCCTAATAGTTGTCTTGGCCTTATTCTCCAAATACCTATAGAAGTAAAAATAAAAAAATATATCAAAAGGCTATTGGTTTTTACCAATAGCCTTTTCTATTTTTGTATCATATGTTTTTATACAAACTCGATATTGTCTTCACACAAGCTTGTCAATGGTATAGACACGATGGATTCATCCTTTTGCCTTATATATACATTAATATTACTTTGATCGAAAACTGAATTTCCCGTTCCTATATCAAAGGTAACAATTTCGCCTTCTACAGCCGAAGGCTCTTTGTTTTCGAAAACCTGACCACTAAAATAATCAAAAATTCTTTTGGACAGGACCCAAAATAAATCCATATCTACTTCAAGAATATGATTTTCCCTAATAATATTTACAGCGTGGAGGGCATTATATTTTTTTGTTATGGTATAGAAGGTATAAAGGTCGGCAATATAAATCACCCTTGACAATAAGGGAATTCTTTTCCCCCTTAAATTTCTTGGATAACCGCTACCATCATATTTTTCATGGTGGTGTAATATAGCCTCCAACATCCCCTTAGTTATAAAGGAACATTTTGTTAGTAAGCGTTGGCTATGGATTACATGCTTGTAATATTCATTTATATTTACAGGTTCCCACTGGTCCCTATGTCTTTTGTCTTCTGGTAAATTCAAAATCCCTATATCTGCCAACATAGCTGTGATAAACATTTCTTCCCTTTTTTCTCTTTCCCACCCCATCCACTTGGCAATCATATAAGAGGTCAAGGCCATACTATAATTATAAAAATACAGGGAATCATCTACCCTTTTTACCTTTTCCAATAATTGGGGCACATTTACCGATGTGTTAATAATCTCCATACTCTTTTTTATATCTTCCTCAATAGACTGCACTTCTTCGTCATTTGCACCTTCAATCAGCAAAAGCATCTTTTCAGTAATGTTCTTCTTGCAATCGGGGATTAATTTATCAATTAAATCCGCTTCCCTTTTACTTTTGATATCTAGTGCTTGGGAATAGCTAATCGTATCCTCAGCTTCCTCCTCGCCCATCTCTGAATCTTCTTCTACTTTTTCATCGAAGAGCCCATCAAGTTCTATCTTTCTTTCTTCCGCTTCTTCAAAGCTAACATCGACTACATCAATTTCATAACGGGCCAATAATTGCTGAATCTTCTCCAATGCATATTGGTTTTTGATAATATAGCCTTCCTTAACCAACATATCATTGTTGTCCGAGACAAGGTCCTTATCGATGGTCATTCCTATTTTTAATGCATCCACAGGCAGCGTTACTTTCTTTACTGTCACAGTTTTATAGGTTTTATAAGTTTCCTTTGTCATTAGCATATCCCCCTTCATTCTTTTAGCTTCAATAAAACCTTTATTCAAAACAGTAGTTCAAAAATTCAGATATAAAGATATAAATAAGACACTCCCATTACTAATATCATCGGCTAACTAGACTTATATTTCAATTCTATTACAAAAAATGGGTCAATAAGCCTACAAAAAAAGAGTATTTCCTTTTTTTATTAAAGGCAATACCCCTAAATTGACCATAAGTTATTTAAATCTCTTATTAAGTTCGACAAAAATTTCCTCAGGTATAATCTCCCTTTCCTTTAACAGAACCAATAAGTGATATAACAAATCACTAGTTTCATAAATTAATTCATTCCTATCAGGATTTTTGGCCGCAATAATAACCTCTGCCGCTTCCTCCCCGAC
>CAZUTD010000023.1:0-582 GCA_964623185.1 uncultured Clostridiaceae bacterium | reverse complement strand
TCCAATCCCTTATCAAATAAGTAATTGGTATAGGACCCCTCCTTGGGGTTTTCTTTCCTATCCTCAATAATTTTATAGAGGTCATTTATAATTTCACTTTTTACCCCTGCTTTTATTTCACTTTGGTAGAGGGATTGGAAAAAACAACTTTTCTTGCCAGTATGACAGGCTGCCCCCTCCTGTTCTACCTGTATCAGAAGGGTATCGGCATCACAGTCGTAATCTATCTGCCTGACTTTTTGAAAATGCCCTGAGGTTTCCCCCTTATGCCACAATTCCCCCCTAGTCCGGCTCCAAAACCAGGTTTCCCCTGTTTCTAGTGTCTTGTCAAGAGAATCCCTGTTCATATAGGCCATCATCAAAACCTCTTTTGTCTTAATTTCCTGCACGATAGCGGGTATCAAACCCCTATCATCAAATTTCAATTCATTAATTTTATCCATATCAATTCCCTACCTTCTTACTTGGATTCCCCTAGCATATAAATATTCCTTTAAGTCCCTTATATCTATTTCCTTGAAGTGAAATAAAGAAGCCGCCAGGGCCCCGTCTGCGTCCGCCTGGGTAAAAACATTATAAAAA
>CAZUTD010000022.1:0-12423 GCA_964623185.1 uncultured Clostridiaceae bacterium | reverse complement strand
CTCGTGAATACTTCATCTCTTTTTTCTGACTCTTCATTCTCTAATTTTAAATTGTCTTGTGTTTTTATGATAATATCTTCTAATTTAGTTTTTTGGGAAGTTAATTTTATTATATTTTCCTCATTCTGCTTTGCCAAGGGGATTACTGACATTCCTTCTTCCCTTAATTTTGTAAGTTCCTTTTCCTTGTCCCCGACTATCTCCAAATCATTTCTGGCTTTATTTAAATTCTTTTTTAACTCTAATTCAAGAAGTTTTTCTTTGTCTAGTTTTTTTCTTGCCTCTATAATTAGGCTTTTAAACTCATCAATTTGTCTTAGGGGTTCCCTTAAATTGCTGATTTTTCGCCCAATCTTTAATTTCTCTTTTATTTTTTTAATTTCATCTTCCTGGCCTTTTAATTGTTCCTTTTTAATTTCTAGGATTTTGATTTCCTCAAAAGTTTTAGCTGCATCCTTCATTGCATTTAATTGGTTTTGTAGCTTTTCTCCCTGTTTTTTTGTATCTATAACTTCCTTTTCTTTCTTATCAAGCTCTGATTTTGCTTCTTTAACCCTATCTTCTGAAGCATCTCCTAACTCTATTAACAGATTTTTCTTTAATACATACTCATTTTCTAATTTTGCCTGCAATCTTTTTACTTTTCCGATTAATTTCTCACCATATTCCTCAAGTCCAAAAATCTTTTCCAACATTTCTATCCGTTCGCTATCAGTAAGGGTTAAAAACTTATCAAATTCATTTTGTGGTATTATAACAGCCCTTGTAAAATCCTTAAAATTCATTCCTAGTAATTTTTCAATCTCCCGGCTTACCTCAGTAGCTGTATCTGCCAGAAGTTCCCCAGGTTCAGCGTCCAGTCTTACCAATCTCGATATGGTATTATAAACTGTCCTATCTTTTTTTCGTCTTTTATAGGCCCTTTCAGCTAGATAGAGGTGGTTGCCCAGTTCAAATTCAAAGGAAACATGTACTTCATCTTCAAAATGATTCACTATTCCCCTTATCCTACTTTGCCCCCGGGCTAGGGCACCATATAGGGCCAGGGTAATGGCATCTAAAATGGAGGATTTACCAGCCCCAGTAGGGCCAAAGACTCCGAAAATACCCCTAGAAGCCAATTCATCAAAATCAATTTCCTGCTCCTCCCTATAGCTTTGTAGACCCCTAAATTTCAGTTTGATTGGTTTCATCCTCATCACCCTCCCCATATAAGAGTTTTAGAAATAAATTCATAAGTTCTTGGCTTGGCTTTACACCCATTTCCCTTGCCACAAATCGTTGGAATTGTTCCTCCACACTCATATGCTGAAGGCTTTCCCAGTCTCCCTCTGTAGATTCTTTATCTTGTGGACCGGTTTTCCTGTATATAATACCCCTGTGACTTTTATTTAGTTTCTCCAACTCCTTATTAGATAGTGGTTGGTCTGATTCTATTTCAATATGTAGCCATTCATTTTGATTTTTATCATCACTACAATAGTCATAAGCTTCCTGATATGAGGAAAATCGCTTTATATACATGGGTTTTCCCGATCTTATAGGTATTTCCCGTATTGATACCTGGCCCTGACAAGCTACTTCAACCTTGATTACCCGCTTTTGCCCGATGGTTTCGGAAAAACTATAAGCTAGGGGTGAACCAGAGTAATAACAAGGACTTTTTGTTCCCCCCACTTTTTGAAATCCATGAAGGTGGCCTAAGGCGGTATAGTGTGCATTTTCGGGGATGGCTATGGGGTCTACAGTAAAAGCCCCGCCCAATTGTATATCCCTTTCAGAATCAGATACCCTTCCCCCCAATACAAATATATGACTTACCACAATATTTACAGTATCAGGCCTAAAGTGTCTTGCCCCCTCTTGTAAAGCAAGTGCCACCCTCTTAGAATAGGCCTGTTGTAAATCCTTTTCGCATAAATTATCTGTTAAAACTTCATTAAGTCTTTTTTCCGAAGGATAAGGGAGCAAATTAAGAAGTGCATTTTGCTCACAGTTAGGGATTTTTAGCTCTATCCACCCCGGCCCTCCATCGACAATCCAAGGGTAAGTTTGGTCTTGCATTATCTCCCTTGTGGCAGCTATTTCCTCCACCCTGTCCTCATCCATGTCCTGTCCAAGTAAATTTTCCCCCGGAATACCAAACAAATAAATCCCCTGCCTACATGCCAGTGGGTTAGCAGCCCTTAGTCTTTCAGGACTATCATGGTTGCCAGCAATAACAACTACAGCCCTCCTGCCTCCCCCAGCCATTTTTTCCAAAGCCTCAAAAAACAATTCCTCCGCCATGGCAGAGGGATTATATGTATCGAAAACATCTCCGGCAACAATCACTAGATTAATCTCTTCTCTCTCTAGAATATCACATAGCTCATCAATAAATTCCCTTTGCTCTGGAATCCGACTTCTTCCCTCTAATGTTCGGCCTAAATGCCAATCTGATGTATGTAAAATCCGCATTTTTCTACCTCCTTCAATAGGGGCTTATCCGCCAATCTATTGTACAACTAATTCATAAGAACATTCTATCATTTTCACGACCTTTAGTCATGTCCTGATTTTGTCATGAAAAAACACCTCTAGGGTTAGATTTTCAATCTAACCTTAAAGGTGTGCACCACTAGGCTCCTACTTAAATTTCCTTGATTTCAACTATTTCCTGTTTCTCTTCATCGGTTAATATTTTTTCTAAATCTAACATTATAATAATTTTCTCTTCTACTTTCCCTATACCCGTTATGTATTGTCTATCTATGCCTGTTAAAATTTCCGGAGGATTTTCGATTTGCTTTTCATCCATTGTCAATACCTGAGAAGCGTCATCTACTATAAAGCCAATATGCTTGTCTTTTAAATTGATTATTATGATTCTGTTGTTTTGTGTCATTTCCCCTTCTTCTAAATTAAATCTCTTTTTCAAACTAATAATTGGTGTAATATTTCCCCTTAAATTAATAACACCCTCTATAAAATCTGGAACATTGGGTACTTTAGTAGACTGCCTATATTCGGTTATTTCTTGTACATTGCTTATTTCCACTCCGTACTCCTCACCACATAATTTGAAAATAACATATTGCTTTTCTGCCATTTTAGCCCAACCTCCTTTTATACAAATTATAACATACTTATTGAAAAAAATAAGTATATTTTGAAATTTTCCCCTGGCTTTTGTAAAATGTTAATGGAATTTGCCTTATATTTCTTTCATTTTGAAAAATCAGCCCATATTTTCATCATAAAAGCCTGGATCGGTTATAAAGTCTATTGTAAAAACCATCTGATAAAGATATGGCCTTCCTGGCAAAAGTCAGATTTTGAACTTATTATAATATTTATTTCATTTTTGATGAATATTGCCCCCTCAATCCCATATAATTTTATAATATATGCAACTTATTTTAAATTTATTTCATATTTTTGAAAAATGTAATTGACTTATGTAAAAATTGCATATATAATCATAATTAAATTATTTCGTTTTAGGAGGGAGTATTGTGAAAGAAACAATAAAAGTTTTGGATACTACTTTGAGGGATGGGGAACAAACTGCAGGTATCGTATTTGCTAATGAGGAAAAGGTATATATTGCAAAAATGTTGGATGAATTGGGAATTGACCAAATTGAAGCGGGAATTCCAATAATGGGTAAAGATGAACAGGATGTTATTAAAAAAATTGTCAAAAGCAATTTAAAAGCCAGTATAATGGGTTGGAACAGGGCTGTTGTTAAAGATATTCAGGCCTCTATTGAATGTGGTGTAGACGCTGTGGCTATATCAATATCAACATCTGATATCCATATTCAACATAAATTGAATTCTACTAGGGACAGGGTTTTGGACCAAATGGTAAAGGCAGCTGAATTTGCAAAATCTCATGGTCTGTATGTTTCGGTTAATGCGGAAGATGCCTCCCGTACCGATGATGACTTCCTTGTTACATTTTTTAAAGCCGCCAAGCAAGCTGGTGCCGATAGGATTCGTTTTTGTGATACCGTTGGTGTCTTAGATCCAATCACTACCTATAATAAGATTAAGCTCTTAAAAGATTCCGTGGATCTAGATATTGAAATGCATACACATAATGATTTGGGAATGGCTACTGCAAATGCTATTGCCGGTGCTATGGCTGGTGCATCCTATTTAGGGGTAACAGTTAATGGTCTTGGCGAAAGGGCAGGTAATGCCTCGCTTGAGGAAGTACTACTGTCTTTGAAACACACTGGGGATTTAAAGAGTAAGAATTACAATTTCCAAAAAATGCGTGATTTGTGCACCTATGTTGCAAAAGCTTCCAATAGGGAAATACCTGGTTGGAAAGCCGTTGTAGGGGATAGGATTTTCTACCATGAGTCAGGTATCCACGCAGATGGGGCAATCAAGAATCCCTTAACCTATGAGATTATTAATCCAGAAGAATTGGGCCTGGAAAGAAAAATTCTTATTGGAAAACATTCGGGCTCTGCTGCAATAAAAAATAGACTGTTGGATTATAACATCAATTTAGATGATTATTTATCCTATGATTTATTACAAAAAGTTAGGAATACATCTATCTCTTTAAAGAGAACCCTAACTGATGAGGAATTATTAAACCTATATGACGAAACTTTTAAGGAAAATGCCTTGCTTAAGGAGGCTTAAAATACAAACAAGAAGGAGATTAAAATGGGGATGTCTTTATCTTATAAAATATTAAAAAATCATTTGATTTCAGGTAATTTAATACCAGGAGAAGAAATAGCTATTAAAATTGACCAAACCCTAACCCAGGATTCAACAGGAACAATGGTATATTTACAATTAGAAGCTATGAATATTAAAGAAATTAAAACTGAATTATCAGTTGCCTATATTGACCATAACACCTTGCAGATAGGTTACGAGAATGCTGATGACCATGCCTTTATCAAGTCTGTGGTAGCAAAGTATGGTATACATTATTCTAAACCTGGTAATGGGATTTGTCATCAACTGCATTTAGAAAACTTTTCTATACCAGGTAAAACCCTATTGGGTTCTGATAGTCATACCCCCACCTGTGGTGGGATTGGGATGTTGGCCATAGGAGCAGGTGGCTTAGATGTTGCTACTGCTATGGCAAGCGGAATCTATCATTTAAAAGTGCCTCAAGTCCTAAATATCAAATTATCGGGTAGTTTAAAACCCTGGGTTTCTGCAAAGGACCTTAGTCTATATATTCTGCAAATTTTATCAGTAAAGGGCGGGGTTGGCAAAATAGTGGAATATTCGGGAGATGGGGTAAAAAACTTATCCCTGACAGACAGGGCTACTATCACCAACATGGGTGCAGAACTGGGGGCAACAACTTCTGTTTTTCCCAGTGATGAGGAAACTTTTAAATATATGAAGGCATTAGGTAGGGAAAAGGATTGGCTAGCTTTGACAGCCGATGAAAATGCCCTATACCATGAAAGTTTAGAAATTAATCTTGCAGATATTGTGCCTATGACAGCCAAACCCCATAGTCCTGATAATGTCGATAGTTTGAAAAACAGTAAGGGTATTCCTGTGGACCAGGTTTTGATTGGGAGCTGTACTAACTCCTCTTACAAGGACTTGATGAGGGTAGCTGCTATTTTAAAAGGCAGAAAAATCCATCCTGATGTTGATTTAGGTATTTCGCCGGGTTCCAGTAGGATATTGAAAATGTTAGCGGATAACGGGGCCTTATCTACTTTTATTAGTGCAGGTGCCAGGATATTGGAGTGTAGCTGTGGTCCCTGTATAGGTATGGGGCAATCGCCTAAAAACAATGCTGTTTCACTTAGAACTTTTAACAGGAATTTTTGTGGGAGAAGTGGCACTAAAAATGCCCAAGTTTATTTGGTAAGTCCAGAAACGGCAGCTATATCTGCCATAGAGGGTTGTCTGCAAGATCCTATTTCGCTGGATATGGATTGTAATATCAAAGATCCTATGCAATACCCACAAAGTGATAGTTACTTTATCTTTAATAAAGATTTTAATAATCTTGTTATAATGGGGCCAAATATTAAGCCCTTCCCAATTAATAATAAACTTACAGAAAATCTAGTGGGCAAGCTTGTATTAAAAACCGGAGATAATATTACCACAGATGATATTATGCCCTCGGACGCAAAACTTCTGCCATATCGTTCTAATATACCTTATCTGTCAAGCTTTTGTTTTAGTAAAATAGATGGGGATTTTCCAAAACGGTGTGAAGCTAATAATGGTGGCTTTATTGTAGGTGGAGAAAACTATGGTCAAGGTTCTAGCAGAGAACATGCCGCACTCGCCCCCTTGCATTTGGGTATTAAAGGAGTTATAGCAAAATCCTTTGCAAGGATTCATAAGGGAAACCTTATTAATAATGGTATTATCCCCATAGAATTTATCGACCCTGAGGACTATGATTCCATAGATGAAGGTGATTGTTTAGTAGTCAACAATCTTATTGCCAGCCTAGAAAATGCTGGGGATATTTTAATCCATAATAAGGATAAGGACCTTGTAGTCAGGGGTAAGTTCACGGGTTCAGCCCGGGATATCGAAATCCTTTTGTTGGGTGGGTATTTAAATTATATAAAAACCACTATGACTGCCAATTCTACTGGGGAGGTAATATAGATGAAGAAAATCACACTAATACCAGGAGATGGTATCGGGGCCGAGGTAACATCAGCCGTACAAAAAGTAATTGCTGCAACAGGTATAGCAATAGACTGGGAGATTGTCAATGCAGGAGAAGAAGCTTACAAAGAAACTGGTCAATATATACCTGATGAACTCCTAGAGAGTATTTCAAGAAATAAAATTGCTTTTAAGGGCCCAATTACTACCCCTATAGGAAAAGGATTTAAAAGTATTAATGTTACCCTCCGCCAAAGATTTAATACCTATGCCAACTTAAGGCCAGTCAAAACAATAAAGGGGATTAAAACACCTTTCCCAAATCTTGATTTAATAGTGGTAAGGGAAAATTCGGAGGACTTATACTGTGGTATTGAGCATTTGGTTACTGAAGGTGTAGCGGAATCTATCAAAATAATTACAGAAAAGGCATCCTTAAGAATCGGAGAGTTTGCATTTGAATATGCCAAACAACATAATAGGAAGAAAGTAACAGCGGTCCATAAGGCCAATATTATGAAAATTTCTGACGGTTTATTTATAGATTGTATACAAAGGGTTGCAAAGAAATACCCCGGTATTGAATACGAGGAAGTTATAGTAGACAATATGTGCATGCAGTTGGTAATGCAGCCCCAAAAGTATGATGTTTTGGTCCTGCCCAATCTTTATGGTGATATTATATCTGATTTAGCTGCAGGTTTGGTTGGAGGTTTAGGCATAGTACCCAGTGCTAATATAGGTAAGGATGTAGCGATTTTTGAAGCTGTCCATGGGAGTGCCCCATTAATAGCGGGAAAAAATATTGCTAATCCTTCTGCCTGTATCCTATCCGCTGCCATGATGCTAGATTATATTGGTGAAAAGCCTAGTGCAAATTATATTAAAAAAGCTGTGGAGGATGTCATTGAAGAGGGTAAGTATACCACCCCCGACATAGGAGGAACCTCCACAACTGGGGAAATAACAAAAGCAATTTGTGATAAAATCTATAAGCAGCTCCCTTAGGAACTGCTTATAGATTTTGATAAAGTATATGAATAAAAATCTATTATTGGTTAAATAATATAAGACTTTCTATATCAATTGTGTTTTCCATCATATCATTTTCTATTAAGAAATCCTGTGTTAATTTTAATTCCTCTATATCAGAATCCTTTATATTTAAATCAAAATCATACCATTCATACATCATCTTAACATTTTCTACTGTAAGTCCAGTTTCTTCCGCTGTTATTTTATAGGCCTCTTCAATATTTGTTTCGATAAATTCTAAGCTTTCTTTTTGTACCTTGAGAAACCTATCTACTAAATCAGGATGTTTGTCTAAAAATTCGCCCCTGACCCCGACTACAATGGTTCCCTCAACTAATCCCTCACCTGTAGTAACAACTTCTGCACCGCTTTCTAAAGCTTGTAAAGCTGCAGGTCCTGCTAAAAGTGCAGCATCTACACTTCCATTTAATAATGAAGATAGTGCAACAGGAATATCCATATTAATATATTCTACATCATCCTGGGATAGGCTTTCAGATTTCAATGCAGTCACAAGTAGTTGATGTAATACGGTTCCCTTGGGCCCTCCTACCTTTTTACCTTTTAAATCTGCAATGCTTTTGATATCATCAGAGCTTGTCAATATTGTAAATGCCTTAGGTGCCCTGCTATAAATACTTATAATTTTCACATCTACCCCATTAGCTGCCGCTAAAATAGCCGATGTTCCTCCCAAGGCATTTAAAAAATCTAATTCCCCTGCTGCTAATGCTTGGGTTTGCTCTGGCCCCGAGGTGATTTCAAACAAATTAATATCTATGTCTTCTGGACCGAATTCTGCTTCAAATAATTCCTTGTGCTTTTGGATAATTGAAGGTACATTAAGTGGCGATTTTACATAAGTAAGGTTTATCTTATCTACAGACTCCACATCCCCACTAGCAGCTTCATTATTACTACATCCCCCTAATACCATCAGCACAAGTAGAACTGACAGGATTATACTTAACCCCTTACCCCTTTTAATTAAACCCTTCATTTGGTTAGCCCCCCTAATATTTTTTTATTTTATTGTACTCCTTACTTTTATCAAATAATTCCTAAGCAATTTTAGGTTTTGCACCTGTAATTGCATCCAAAATCTTTGCCCGAATTTGCTGGAAGTTTGTATCTGTGCATTTCCTTGGGTATGGTAGGGATACTGGACATTCCAGCACAACCTCCCCATCGTTTAGGACAACAATTCTCTGTCCTAAGGCTATGGCCTCTTCCACATTATGGGTTACAAAAACTATTGTCTTTTTTTGTGAAACAAACAATTTAACCATTTCTTCCTGAAGATTGTTTCGCGTAAAATAGTCCAATGAAGCAAAGGGTTCATCCATTAATATAATGTCCGGATCATGACATAAGACACGGCCAATAGCTGTCCTTCGTGCCATCCCGCCAGATATTTGGGACGGATAGGCATTTTTAAATTTTTCTAAACCCATGATGGCCAAATATTTTTCTACAATCCTATCTGTTTCTTCCTTGTTTTTTATTTTGAATAGTGGGAAAGCCATGTTTTCCTTTACTGTTAACCAAGGCATAAGCCTAGATTCCTGAAAAACGATTCCAACCCGTTTATCTTTGGAATTGTGTCCAGGACTGTCAAAAATAAATTCTATTTGACCATCTGATGGTTTTTCCAATTCGGATAATAATCTTAAGAGGGTAGTCTTTCCGCACCCACTCTTGCCAACAATTGTGGTAAAACTTCCTTCAGGAATAATAAGATTAATATTTTTCAGGGCATCAATGGTTTCAGTGCCAATCCTATATTGCTTTTTTAAATTTCTTACACTAACTCCAGCTGTGTTCATTTATATCCCCCTCCTTCCATGATAGAAAATGGTCTGTAATTTTAAAGAAAATATAATCAATTACTGAACCCATGATTCCAATGGTCAATATACCGACAATAATCAAATCTGGCCGTGAAAGCTGCTGTGCATCTAGAATCATATAGCCTATTCCACTGGATGCCGCCACCAATTCAGCTCCTATCAAGGCCCTCCAACTATAGCCTAGCCCCAATCTCATTCCCACAAATACATATGGTAAAATAGCCGGTAATATTATCTTGTAAAACTTCTCCCTCCTTGTAAAACCGAAGGACTCGCCAACCTCTAGCAATTTTATATCACAATTCAGGACACCGTTTATGGTGTTCAAAAATATTGGAAAAAATGAAGCCATAATAATAATCACTACCTTAGACATCTCCCCTATACCAAACCACAGTATCAACATGGGTATAGTTGCCAGCGGTGGTACATGTCGGAAAAATTCTAATATTGGATTAAAATATACTATCAATTTCCCATTCATCCCAAGGATAATTCCTAGAGGAAAAGCAAGTATAAATGCTAGGGCAAATCCTGTAAGAACCCTGTTTAAACTAACAAAAATATGTTTAAGCAATATTCCATTTTTAATCAAGACTAGAGCTGATTTAAGTGTCCGCATGGGCGGGGGAATTATATATGCATTCCACCATTTCAAGCTTGAGCCTATAATCCAAATAACCACGATTACTATGGGAATATACCAACCCTTTATTTTATTCAATGTCTCCCACCCCACTCGAAATTTATAAAAGTTATTTATTTTGAAGCGATTTTTATCCTGTCTTCAAAATGTTGACTATTGCCATAATCTTTACCTACCCTTCTACCCTCGGACCAGACTAATTCCTTAATGTTTTGCAAGTTTATCTCTGCATCTATCAACTCTTTTTCCTTGCCTTTTCCCGGATAAATGGTATATAACTCCCTGTACTGATTCATTCCCACATTGGGCATAATAACATTGCCACCGGCCCTTAGACCCTTTCTATGGCCCTCATTATCCCTAATACCTAAAGCAGTGGTAGTAGGCATATTAATATTTGGCATCAGCAATCTTGTTAAAGCCATCATCTTTAAAACAGTTTCAGTTTTACCTGCCTCTTCCTTTGCCATTGGTGTGCCTTCCGATGGAATAAAGGGTCCCATTCCAATCATATCCGCATCCAATTCCTTAAAAAAGAATATATCTTCTATTAACATTTCAGAAGTTTGCCCTGGTAAACCTATAAGACAGCCAGTTCCAACTTCATAGCCCAGGTCCTTTAAATCATAAAGACACTTTAACCTGCTTTCATAACTCATTCCTGGATGATATTTTTCGTATAATTCTTTATTTGTTGTTTCAATCCGAATCAAATATCTATCAGCACCGGCATTTTTTAAAGCCCTATATTCCTCCCTGGTTTTTTCTCCGATGCTTAGGGTAACGGCTACATCCATAGTCTTAATTTCATCAATGATTTTACATAATTCAGTTATGGAGTAGGATTTATCTTCGGTACTTTGCAGAACAACAGTTTTCAATCCTAAACTTGCTGCATATTCTGCACATTCTTTTATTTCATTAATTTCCATTCTGAATCTTTTTATATCCCTATTGCCACATCGAAGTCCACAATAAGCACAACTTTTACAGCAATAACTGCTAAATTCTATCAATCCCCTTAAATGAACATCATCTCCAACATACTTTTTTCTTACCCTATCAGCCGCATCATAGATAGGTTGGGGATTGTCGGAATTTAAAAGCTGTATTAAACTATCTTTATCAAGTTTATGCTCCATTTCTAAGGTTTCCAATGTTCTTCCAAGTCGAAAAATATTTTTCATGGTTTTATACCCTTATATCCCTTTCACCATTTTCAAGTTTTTCTAATGATTCGCAAACAAACTTCCTTGTTTTTTCATCCTCTATCCTATTGATGTATTTTTCTATTGCCTTTTCACCAACATCTTTAGTTTCCTCCGAGGCAAAATCCAATAGATATTCCTTTAATGTAAACATAGCATTTGGCATGCAGAAATTATGTACAAAGCTTGATTTGGCAACATCCATAAATTCCTCTCCAGTTCTGCCAGCCCTATAACATGCTGTGCAAAATGATGGTAAACTATCCATTCCACAAGTTTCTTGTATGACATCATCCAAGGAACGAATGTCACCAAGTTCGAATTGTTCCCTGTCCTTAAGCATATTGCCAACAGATTCCTTATAACCCCCTACACCAATTCTAGACCCAGCATCAATTTGGGAAACTCCTAGGGGTATTACTTCTCTCCTTACCTCTGGTTTTTCCCTAGCTGTTAAAATCATCCCTGTGTATGGGACGGAAAGTCTTATAATTGCTACAAGTTTTTTGAAATCCTCATCACTAACAGCATATTTAGGATTGGTCGTATAGGGCGTTCCTATAGCAGGTTCGATTCTAGGAAATGAGATTGTGTGAGGGCCAACTCCCTTATATTTTTCCTCTAAATGAATAGTATGGTATAAAAGCCCCATCAACTCAAATCTCCAATCATAAAGCCCAAATAATGCTCCTATGGCAACATCATCTACTCCTACATCCATAGCCCTATCTTGGGCATAAAGCCGCCATCTGAAATGACCCTTAATTGTACCTTCCGGGTGCATTTCCCTATAAGTCTGTCGATGATATGTTTCTTGAAACACTTGAAATGTTCCAATCCCTACATCCTTCAACTTCTTAAGTTCCGACCTTGTTAGGGGTGCACAATTTATATTAGCTCTTCTTATTTCCCCGTTTCCATTTTTAGTATTATATACCTGCCTAATGCTATCACACATAAAATCAATCTCAGTTTCAGGTGATTCTCCATAAACAAGAACTGTTCTTTTATGGCCCTCCCTAATCATTATATTGACCTCTTCGGACACTTCATCCATATTAAGT
>CAZUTD010000021.1:3778-12570 GCA_964623185.1 uncultured Clostridiaceae bacterium | reverse complement strand
CCGATGTATTTATCATAGTCGATGGCAGAGATTAATAGTTGCAGTCCATCGTTTTCATTACCCGAGGGTGCTGGAATATGTTCCAATATTGATTCCAATAATGGAGAGAAATTACTTGCCATTTCATTTGCTGATAGGCCAGCTAATCCCTGCTTGGCAGATGCATATACTACAGGGAATTCTAGCTGTGCATCCTGGGCTTCCAAGTCGATAAACAGGTCCAGGACCTCATCTATTACTTCGGTTGCCCTGGCTTCTGGACGGTCTATTTTATTGACAACTACAATAGGTATTAATCCCTGATTGAGAGCTTTTTGAAGGACAAAACGAGTTTGGGGCATGGGTCCGTCTGTAGCATCTACTAGCAATAAAACTCCATCCACCATTTTCATAATCCGCTCTACTTCACCACCAAAATCAGCATGACCTGGGGTGTCTATAATATTAATTTTCACATCCTTATAAGAAACAGCGGTATTCTTGGATAAAATTGTGATGCCTCTTTCCCTTTCTAAAGAACCCGAATCCATAACCCTATCCTCAACTATTTCATGAGCGTGAAAAATACCGCTTTGTTTTAACATTTGATCTACCAAAGTGGTTTTTCCATGATCGACATGGGCTATAATCGCTACATTTCTAATATCTTTTCGTTGCATGTGTTTTTCTCAACTTCTTTCTATTTATATTAATATGAATCTTAATAAAGTTTATCAATAAGATATTTGCCAGAATAACATTCTTATTTAAAGCAAATTGGAGTAAAATCTATAAAGAAAACCATTTTAAGAAACCATAAGGGAATTCTATCATAAACTTGGATTTTACACAATATTATACTTTTTTGATTAAGAGATAAATCTAAACAGGAAATTTTATTGGCCGCTTATCATTAGGAGATCTTTGGCAAGGTAGAACTAAATTTTGTTTGCGGTAAATATTTTTTAAAACTTTAATATAAAATTCACAAGATTTTTCATGTATTTCCGCTTATAATAAAATTTATTACAAAAATAATTCTTATATATATGTTTTGCCCAATATTGGGAATCTAGACCCGGTGGGGATTAAAGAATATTTATTCATTATTATAAAATTGACATGTATTATATTATAAGACAATTTTTATTTTTTATGAAAATAATTCCAGTACAAGTGAGTGAATTAAATAACAAACCACAATTGCATTCTATAATCATAGTGGTATAATAAAATTTAATATTAATATGTATCAAGCTTTTAAACCATAAATAAAAACTAAATTAAATTTATTTTATTTATAAATATTACTATAAATTTAATTTTAATACATTAAGATTAGTATTCCATTTGCTATGTAAGTCTAATCTTTTTATGGTATTAAAATTTTATCTTTTATAATTAAAATAAAATGTTTCTTGTTCCTTAGGTGGTGTTCTGTTTTTTCAATGAGGTCTTAATCCTCCGGCAGAATCACTTGAATGAAGGACAGGACCTTATTGTACTAAACTAAGATGCCTTCCTCCTTTTGAAAATAGAGATTTCAATTTTTTCTTGGCAGCAAAAAATGCTTATCTGAAGATATTGGATGATGGGAAAAGCTCTTACGGGTAAATTTTTTTGTTTTTATTAAAGCTTTGATTGCATGAAATTTTAAATTTGGGAATCCAGCTAGTGAAGATAGGGGGAAGTTCATATGTCAAAGATAAGACTTCACATAAATGGCAAAGAAGTCGTTGCGAACAAGGGGAAAAGTATATTGGAGGTGGCACGAGAAAATTCTATTGAGATACCAAGTATGTGCCATGATGATAAACTTAAGCTTTATGGCTCATGTGGCCTTTGTATTGTAGAAATAGAAGGTGTAGCCAAGCCATTAAGATCTTGTATTACTGAAGCTAGGGACGGGATGAATGTATTTACTGATAGTTTGGAAATAAGGGAATCCAGGAAAGTTATTTTAGAACTTATGCTTTCTGATCATATTGGAGATTGTCGGCCACCCTGTGTGCGGGCTTGTCCAGCAGGAACGGACTGTCAAGGATATGTAGGCCTCATCGCTAATGGTCAGTATAAGGAGTCATTAAAATTAATAAAAGAACAATTACCTCTACCTGCCAGCATAGGCAGGGTATGTCCTCATCCTTGTGAAACAGCATGCAGAAGACAGTTGGCAGAGGAACCCATAGCTATAGCATGGCTTAAGAGGTTTGTCGCAGATATTGATTTGAGGGACCAGGACGAATTTATTCCCGAGATAAAACCAGCTACTGGCAAAAGTGTAGCTATTATTGGAGGGGGGCCCAGTGGCCTGTCTGCTGCTTATTATCTTGCTACTGAAGGGCATAAGGTTGTTGTTTATGAGGCCATGCCACAATTGGGAGGCATGTTGCACTATGGTATTCCTCAATATCGTCTACCCAATGAAGTCCTGGCAAGGGAAGTTGACATCATTAAACAAATGGGTGTTCAAATGAAGACCGGCATAAGGATTGGTAAGGATATTAAATTAAACGAGTTAAGAAATAATTACCATGCCGTCTATGTATCTATAGGAGCATGGCATAGTATGAAACTAAATTGTCCTGGGGAAGAACTAGATGGTGTAGTTGGCAGTATTGAATTTTTAACAAAATTCTCCGCGGGAACACCGGTCGGGATTGGCAAGAGGGTTGCTGTAGTAGGCGGGGGAAATACAGCAATGGACACATGTAGAACTGCGGTAAGATTGGGGGCTGAGGAGGTTTATATCCTTTATCGCAGGACAAAACTTGAAATGCCTGCAAAAAGTACGGAGGTCAAGGAAGCTGAAGAAGAGGGAGTTAAATTTAAATTTCTAGTAAGTCCTATAGAAATTATGGGTGAAGATGGGAAAGTAAACAAGGTACGGCTTCAGAAAATGAAATTAGGCGAGCCTGACACAAGGGGTAGAAGGTCTCCCATCCCTATGGAGGGTCAAGAAGAGATTCTGGAGGTAGATACTATTATTGCAGCTATAGGTCAATCGGTGAATATAGAAGGCTTTGAAGATCTGGAATTAACAAGTAAAAAAACTATCCATGCTGATGAAAATAGTTTTTCAACTAATATAGCCGGTGTATTTGCCGGAGGGGATGCCACTAACAAAGGCGCTTCTATAGCTATAGAGGCTATTGCTGAAGGTAAAAAGGCCTCTGGGATAATCAGTAAATACCTTAGAGGCGAAATAGTTTCCAATAATAAACCCTATTATGTAACTAACGATGACTTAACCCAAGAGGATTTTGCAGATAGGGACAAGGAACACAGACCTGTGATGTCTTACCTATCACCAGAATATAGAAAAACAAATTTTGATGAAATCGTTGCGGGCTATAATGAGGAAGATGCTAAAAAAGAAGCATCAAGATGCCTTGAATGTGGTTGCCATGATTATTTTGAATGCAGCCTATTTAGATTAGCAAATGAATATCAGGTTGAACAAAGGAAGTATAGTGGGGAAATGCATAAACATGGAAAAAAACCCGAGCATCCTCTTATTATAAGGGACCCCGATAAATGTGTTTTATGTGGCCTTTGTGCCAGAGTATGTGATGAAGTGATGGGAATTTCAGCCTTTGGTGTAAGTAACAGGGGATTTGATACTATGGTTGAACCGGCGTTTGGGATTGACTTACAGGAAACAAATTGTATTTCATGCGGGCAATGTGTAAATATGTGCCCAACCGGAGCATTACAGGAGAGGGTAAGCATGAAAAAACCTGTACCCCTAGCAACAACCCACACCCCTACTATTTGCGGACATTGTAGCCTAGGCTGTAGTTTAGATATACATACCAGGGGAGATATATTAGTCAAGGCTGTGCCTAAAAAAGAGGGCAAGGTAAACAAAGGCCTATCATGTGTAAAGGGCAAGTTTGGTTTTGATATAGCTCATAATACTAGCAGGATAAATACACCCTTAATTAGAAAAGATGGTCTACTTAAGGAAGCTTCTTGGGAAGAGGCATTAGCCTACCTAGCAGACAAAATACAAGATTTAAACTCGTTATATGGCAATGATAGTACAGCAATTTCTGTTTCTGATCGTTATACAAATGAGGAGATTTATTTAGTTTCTAAACTTGCCGGGGAGGTCCTGAACACTCCTAACTTATGTAGCTTTAATCGGGATGGGGAGGGCATTGAAACTGTCTTGGGCTATAATGCATCAAGCAATTCATTTGACGACCTGCTAGAGACAGAGACCATACTGTTAGTAGGGACAGATATTATTAAAAACCATACAATTGCTGGGCTCAAGGTCAAAAAGGCGGTCGAAAATGGGGCTAAGCTTATTGTGATAAATCCATTTAAATCCCAGGCCGATGAATGGGCTCATAAAAAAGTAGAAGGTAAAAATGATATTAGCTTTCTAAAAGAGCTTACAAAAGCTTTGCTTGAAAATCCCTGCAATACAAAATTAGAATGGATATCTGGATTAGAGGCTTTAAAAGCGGACTTGGAAAATGTAAATCCAAGTTTTGAGGCTAGAGAGATTGCTAAAATATATGGACAAGCTAAAAAGGCAATGATAATATTTGAAGAAAAGGGAATTACGACAGGTGGGGCAAAGATGTTAGCAAATATAGCCCTTGTTGCGGGACATATAGGTAGTGTTGGCAAAGGAATACTACAACTCAAGGCTAATTCCAATGGTCAGGGCTTAATAGATATGGGAGTTAGACAAGGGGCTGATACCATTGCCAAGAAAATTAAGGAAAACCATATTAAGGCATTATTAATATTTGGGGAGGACATAGGTAATATAAATTTAGATAGTCTAGATTTTTTAATGGTACAGGACACACACTTAACTCAAACGGCAAAAAAAGCAGACCTTGTTTTACCTGGTGCAAGTTTCTTGGAATCAAGAGGATCCTTTACTAATTCTGAAAGAAGGATACAAAAATTAAATCAGGTAATCCCTCCTAAGACAGGATACGAAAACTGGCAGATTATTATAGATTTGGCCAGGGTTTTGGGGCAGGAATTTGTGTATGATGATATACAGATGATTTGGGATGAAATAGTCGAGGTAATAAGGGAATACCAAAATGCGGGCCAGAGTGGGGAAGAAGGATTTTGGCCGTCCGATTCAGGGGCAATATTATATGAAAATGGTTTTCATTTTGCCGACAAAAAAGCAAGATTGCAAGTTGTTAAAAATGGTTTACTATTTGATAAAAGCAGGAATACCAATAATTTATATAATAGTTTTATAAACTATTTAAACGAAAACAAAATAAATTATTAAGGGTCTAGAATTGAACTCCGGGCTAAGGCCCGGAGCTTTTCATTGTTTCAAAAATATTATTGTGGGTATCTTTATTTTGCCTACTCAAATTAAAGGAGTTTGGCAAACTTTGCAGAATATATATTAGTGGTAGGCATAAGTCGTGATAAATATCAATTATTAAGCTTTTATATGAAGGTGAGTTATAATGTTAAAAACAAAAATTAGAGATTTGGTGGATTTATCCAATGAAATAAAAGTTCAATATTTTAAAATCTTATTACATATGGCCGAAATTGATGGAGAATTAAACTTATTTGAATTGATTAAGTTATACGAATTAATGGCTAGGATAAAGGTACCGCAAAAAGAAAGGATTTATTTGCTAAAAGGCGCAGCAAATGGATCTGAAGATCCTGTGAAAATATGCAGGACAATTTTAGGGCTTCTAAGCGGACAGGAGAGAAATATATTGAGGTTCTCCCTAATGAAGGATTTGATAATTATCATGTATGCTGATTACCATGCAAGCCCTGAGGAAAGAGAATTATTTGAAGAATTACAAGTCCTACTTGAAATAAACGAGGACCAACTAAAAATTTTTCTCAATGAACATGGGCTGGAACAGGTTTTTTTTGAAGAAGATTACTCCAAGTCTGTTAAAACTAACAGGAAATGTGAGATTTTACTGATAACACCAGTATTGGTCAAATAATATTGGCCTAACCGCGGTATGAGAAAAGTTTTGCTTAATGCTAACATAGTTATTCATTATTATTTATATATTTTAAATATAAATAATAATTTATTTGCCATAAGCAATATTATCTTTACCATGGGATCCATCAATAGAAAAGGACTGGAGGTAGGTCTAGTGAAAATTGGAATTCCGCAGGGATTATTATATATGTATTATTATCCTTTTTGGAAAACATATTTTGAGGAACTAGGGTTCGAGGTTGTCAGTACTCCCGCCACCACTAAATCAATTATTGATAAGGGGGTAAAAATGTCGGTGCCGGAAATATGCGTTCCCATTAAGGTATATATAGGTCATGTGATTCAACTATTAGAACAAAAAGAAATAGACTATGTATTTGTGCCCCGTTTTATATCAGTGAACAAGGGCCAGTATTTTTGTCCCAAGTTTATGGGCTTGCCGGATATGATTCGTCATAGTATTAAGGGGGCTGAGGAAAGATTGATTATGCCTTATATCAAAACCAGCAGTGATAATATTGCAAATGCCTTTAAAAATAATATTTTCGGGAAAAAAGCTGCTTTTTCTCACAGAAAAAATAAAAATGCTTTGGAAAAGGCTCAAAGAGCATGGTTGAAATTTAGGGACCTTAGCAAAAAAGGTTATTCCATTGTGGAGGCATCTGATATAGCATTAGGAAAATTATCAGTAGAAGAAGTTTCCCCTTTAAAACCTATTAAGGAGGAAATAACTATAGGATTGTTGGGCTATGTTTATAATATCTATGATCCCTATATAAGCATGGATATTTTTAACAGGTTAAAAGGTATGGGCGTAAGGTTGAAAACCTTTGAAATGCTAGATGATATAGATTTCGACCGGCAGCTAGAACCTATGCACAAAACTTTGTTTTGGACTTTCAGTGATAAATTGTTGGCTGGAGGATACCACTTTTATGATGATAAGGAAGTTGATGGTTTAATCCATGTTACCGCCTTTGCATGTGGCCCCGATTCTATGTTGGGGAAATTGTTGGAACTGGACTCATCAATTTATAAAAAACCCTTTATGACGGTGAGGGTAGATGAGCATTCCGGTGAAAATCATTTACAGACACGGATAGAGGCATTTGTGGACATGATTAAGAGGAAAAAAACTAACTTACAAAGAGGTGCATAAAAATGAAAGTATCTTTTCCCCATATGGGAGTAACAATTGTATATAAAAAATTATTGGAATTATTGGGACATGAAGTAATTATGCCACCAAAGCCAAGTCAACATACAATTAATTTAGGGGTAAAATATAGCCCCGAATTTGCCTGCTTTCCATTAAAAGTGATTATGGGAAGTTATATTGAAGCTATGGAAAAGGGAGCTGAAGTTATTATAACCTCAGGTGGCCATGGCCCTTGTAGGGCAGGATTTTATGAAAGGGTCCATAGCCGTATATTAGAGGAAGAAAATTATAAGGCCGAATTTATCGTTTTTGATTCCATGTTCAGGGATTATAAGAGTTTCTTTAAAAATGTTATAAGGGTAAAGGAAAACAGCTCCTGGTATAGGGTTGGAAAGTCCTTGTTATTTGTCTACGATATGATAAAGAAACTAGATGTCCTCGAAAAGGAAGTTCAAAGAATTAGGGCATATGAAGTCAATAGAGGGGATGCAACGAGAACATGGAATAAAATTCAGGATATTTTTGACAAAGCCTATACTAAAAGCGAGTTGGATGATGCCTTTATAAGGGGCAAAAAACTATTGGCTAAGATTAAGACAGTAGATGTAGCCGATAATAAAAAAATTAGGATTGGTATTGTAGGAGAAATTTATGTAGTAATGGAAGCTTCTATAAATATGAATTTAGAGGAATTACTGGGGTCATTAGGGGCGGAAACGGAGCGGTCTCAGTATTTAACCCAATGGATAAATCACAATGCCCTGCCCAAATTTATAAATTATGGTCATGAAAAGGAAATTCTTAATAAAGGTGAAAGATATATCCCTATTGAAATTGGGGGACATGCCAAGCAGACTCTCGGTCATATTGTGGACTTTAGTGAAAGGGGTTTTGATGGGGTTGTCCACCTAATGCCCTTTGGGTGTTTACCTGAGCTTGTATCACAGAGTATTGTTCCTAAGATTACGGCTGATTTAGGTATTCCCGTTTTAACTTTATCAATTGACGAACAAACGGGGACTGCCAATAATCTGACACGAATTGAAGCATTTTTGGATTTAATCAGGGGTAAGCAAATTAGAAAAATATCATAGGGGGATGACTTAATTGAGGGATATATATTTAGGGATAGATGTGGGTTCAGTAAGTACAAATATAGTTACCTTGGACAAGGACGGTCAAGTGATCCACAGCCAATATATCAGGACAAACGGCCAACCAATAGAGACGGTTAAAAATGGTTTAAGGGAACTTGGGAAAAAGTTTGCTGGCCAAGTTAAAGTTGGGGGTGTTGGAACTACGGGAAGTGGACGACAATTGGTAGGTGTTATGGTAGGTGCCGATGTTGTAAAAAATGAGATAACTGCCCATGCCACAGCAACAACACAAGTTGTTCCCGATGTGAGAACTATTTTCGAAATCGGAGGTCAGGATTCAAAACTAATAATTGTGGAAAATCAAATGGTTATAGATTTTGCCATGAATACCGTTTGTGCTGCTGGAACTGGTTCATTTTTGGACCACCAGGCAGAAAGATTGGAAATACCGATTGAAGAATTTGGTGATATGGCCTTGGATGCTAAGCGAGATGTGAGAATAGCAGGAAGGTGTACAGTTTTTGCAGAGTCGGATATGATTGCAAAACAGCAGTTTGGATTCTCAAAGGGAGAAATTATCAAG
>CAZUTD010000021.1:0-3768 GCA_964623185.1 uncultured Clostridiaceae bacterium | reverse complement strand
AGAAATTATATTAACAATTTGGGTAGGGGAAAAAAATTAGAACCACCCTTTGTTTTTCAAGGTGGTGTAGCTGCCAATAAGGGGATAAAAAGTGCTTTTGAAAGGGAAATCAACCATGAAGTTATTATCCCAAGGCATTTTGATATTATGGGTGCTGTTGGGGCTGCTATACTTGCAAAGGAATTTACCCAAGAGAAGGAAATAGAATCAAGTTTTCGGGGATTTGAAGCGGCGGATTTGGATTTTGTGCCATCTACTTTTGAATGCGGTGGTTGTTCCAATAATTGTGAAGTAATTAAGGTCGAATTGGAAAAAGAGGTAATTGCCATGTGGGGCGATCGCTGTGGGAAATGGACCAACAGTTTATAAAAATATATAGGTGGAAATATATAAACCTAAATTTTGTTTTACAGACTATAAATTATTTAAAAGCGACTTGTAAAAAGTCGCTTTTAACATATGTGTATGATTTATTATTTTAAAACAAAAAGTGGGCATAATTCCATTATAATGAAGATAGTATATTTTAGGATAAAAACTGGGGCAGGGGTGAAAATAATGAGGCTTGGTGGCTATTCACATTTTAATGGTATTTCTTTTTTTTGTGATATGTTAAAAATAAAAGCAAGTAGAAAAAAGAACAAAATAGAATATAAAATCGATTGGATATTACCCAATAAGTGGTTAAGAAAACTTGAAAACAAGCCTATTTTAAACAGCCTCCTAACCATGCATTATCAATGGAAGATTTTCGATAAAAAGCATAGAACCTTTCTTGCTATGCTTATAGCTATACTTGTGGCGGAGGAAGTTTTTGCTTGGCCCCAAGAAGTTTTTCAGATATACCTACCATTCAATTCCAATTATTTATATGGATTTGCTTTTACAGTGTTTTTATTAAGTTATAAAAAAATCATCAGACTTTTCCAGTATCATGGTGCTGAACACAAGGTTATAAATTGTTATATAAGCCATGGATACATAGATAAATACTTAGTTAAGCAAGCTTCTAGATTTAATAAAAGATGTGGTTCAAATTTAGCCTTTATCTTAATATTGTTTTATTTTGTCCTATGGTTTTTTAACTTTGAATCTATTTTATGGCTTTTTATTATATATCTGTTTTCTATCCAAATCCTAAAAAAAATAGCCTTATCAAACAAAAAATGGGATAAATATATCAATATATTTCAATGGATCACTGTTTTGGAGCCAAAGGATGAGGATATTGATTTGGCAATTAAGGCTTTTCAAAAACTCATGACCGCAAGAAGAATATATATAAGAGAAAATAATCTTAAATTAAATTAAATTTTTTCCATATGGCAAGGAATTCTAGCATCTCATGCTAAAAATATAGTTTGGCCAAAATATTATTCACTCCATTTTAAAATAATTTCATGGTAATTATCACATCTTCCAATAAGATACATAATATAGAATAAGAACTATGTTAATAATAATCTTGGGGGTGTGAATTAAATGAGTGATAATGTAAAGAATAATTCTTTGAGCAATTTTTTCGGGGGACTTTGCGGGGGAAAAAATAGCAATATACTAATTATCCTTTTAATTTTCTTATTAATCAGCCAGGGCGGATTTTGGGGTAAATTTGATGAAAATATGATTTTGATATTTGTTGTAATTATTCTTTTGTTTAACGGGTCATTTAGGTTCTAAATTTTCAGTATTTTTTAATAGGTGCTTTAATATTAAAGTGCCTATTTTGTCATTGGGGTACTCTACAATGTCAACTTAATAATTCCATAAGTTCAAGATTAAGGATAAGTTTGAATATATTTCAATGAGTAAAAGAAAATATACTACAGATAATACTATTGTAGCTAAAACTACAAATATACATTCAAGGAAGGAGGACAGTATGATGCCAAATAACAATAGTGGAAGAAACAGAATAGTTGTTCCTGAAGCACGTCATGCATTAAACCAAATGAAAACAGAAATAGCTAACGAATTGGGTCTAACTAACTACGATACAACTGATAAGGGGAATTTAACATCCAGGCAAAATGGTTATGTTGGTGGAACTATTACTAGGAGATTAGTTGAACAAGCCCAAAGAAGTATGAGTGGTAAATAATAAAACTAATGTAAATAAACGAGCAAATAAAGCGAAAATATAGTAACACAAAAAAACAGAGGATAAATCCTCTGTTTTTTTGTGACCAAAATATAGGTTGAAAAACAAAGGATATTGGAGTAAACTTATTATGGAGCTAGAAGCAAAGTACTATATACACTTAATCAGGAGAATAGGTAGGGATAGTAACTTAAATGCAATAGCAATTAAGCACTTACTAAAAATTAAAATTATGGATTATAGATAAGATTCGAATTATATTATTTATTATAGGGGAATAGTTAGAAATGAAAATAGATGGTAAATTAATTAAAAAGATTGATTATGGCTTAATAGCTATTGTACTTATTATTAGCATTATGGGGGTAGTTATGATAACAAGCGCCACCCATACTTTGGGTTATGAGCGATTCATACGCACCCAGGTGGTTTCTATTATTATGGGCTTGATAGCCATTATACTTATATTATTTATAGATTATAATACTTTGGCCAAACTATACATACCCATCTACATATGCTCCAACCTATTATTGGTGGCAGTAATATTTTTTGGTACTGGTATGGAAAGGTGGGGTGCCAATAGGTGGATTAGAATCGGGGGATTCCAATTTCAGCCCTCCGATTTTGCAAAAATTGGTGTTATCATTAGTCTTGCAAAGATCTTGGATGACAATAAGGATTCCATGCATAAGATATCTACATTACTAAAAATATTTATATTTGTCGGAGTCCCAATGGTTTTAATATATGCACAACCAGATTTGGGAACGGCTATGAGTTTTGCTTTTTTCAGTCTGGGTATGGTTTTTATTGCTGGTTTAAAATATAAACATATTTTTGTTACCGGAATTATTGGTATCCTAACAGCACCCATCGCTTGGTTTTTTGTTTTGAAAGGTTACCACAAGGGTAGAATTATAACATTTTTAAATCCTGACTTGGATCCCATGGATAAGGGGTATCATGCAATTCAATCACGATTGGCTGTTGGCAACGGCAGAATTTTCGGCAAGGGATTATTCAAGGGCACCCAAAGTCAGTTAGGATTTTTACCAGAAAAACAAACAGATTTTATTTTTTCAGTTTTAGCTGAGGAGACCGGGTTTATAGGTGTAACAATCCTGCTTACCCTGTATGGAATGATGCTTATGAAATGTGTAAATGTGGCAAGAAATGCTAAGGATGATTTTGGCGCCTACCTTGTTATAGGAATGACTTTTATGTTGGCTTTCCATATTTTTGCTAATATAGGTATGACAATAGGATTAATGCCTGTTACGGGAAAACCCTTGCCATTTGTTAGCTATGGTGGCACCTTTATGCTTTCCAATATGATGGCCTTGGGTTTGATATTAAATGTTAATATGAGAAGGGATAAAATTAATTTTTAATTAGACATAAAAATATTTTATGGGTTTTGTGAGGTGATGGAAGTGGATTCGGTACCCGAGGGGTGTCAGAAAAAAATGCTTATAAAATTTTATCAAATATCAGGGAGAAAACTTCCAACACTGATAGGTGGAAGTCTCTTCTAGATTTATGAGAGGTGAAAACATGTATAAAAGAATTATAGAATTAATTGAAGAAAAGAATTTTGCTTTATTAAAGAAGGAATTAAAGGATATGCGGGCTGCTGATGTAGCTGATGTTTTCGATGAATTAGA
>CAZUTD010000020.1:0-12649 GCA_964623185.1 uncultured Clostridiaceae bacterium | reverse complement strand
AATAAGTCAACTACTAGAGATGATCCCAGGCGCCGGCGGTAAACAACTTAAAAATCTTAATGTAGATGAAAAAGAACTTGTTTATATACAAGCTATTATCCAATCTATGACAAGGGAAGAAAGATTGAATCCGTCCATAATTAACGGTAGCAGAAGAAAAAGAATCGCCAATGGCAGTGGTACAACCGTTCAACAAGTAAATCGTTTAATCAAACAATTTGATCAAACTAGGAAGATGATGAAACAATTTACTGATATGGAGAAGGTTGGCAAAAGGGGAGGAAAAACTAGATTTCCGTTTTTTGGTAGGTAGTACATTATCATTTAAAGGAGGTGAAAAAGATGGCCGTAAAAATCAGATTGAAAAGAATGGGAGCTAAAAAAAGACCATTTTACAGAATTGTTGTTGCTGATGCTAGGGCTCCAAGGGATGGTAAATTTATAGAAGAAATAGGCTATTACAATCCAGTTTCCCAACCTAAAGAGATAAAAATAGACAATGAAAAGGCAACTAAATGGTTAAAAAATGGTGCACAGCCAACCGAGACTGTAAAAGATTTGTTTAAAAAGAATGGTATTATTGAATAGATAATACTTTAAAACTTAGGGGGGTATACAAATGAAGCAATTAGTAGAAGTTATTGCTAAGGCATTGGTAGATCATCCGGAAGATGTTGTAGTTAATGAGGTTGAGGGAAATCAATCTGTTATCGTGGAATTAAAGGTAGCACCAGATGACATGGGAAAAGTAATTGGCAAACAGGGCAGAATTGCTAAAGCTATTAGGACTGTAGTAAAGGCTGCTGCCACTAAGGAAAACAAAAGAGTTATTGTTGAAATTATCTAAGGATTAGACCTGCTAATCCTTAGTATTTTTCAGGTTAACATTATAGCGTAATTATTTATGCTTATGCCAATACTAATATTATGCCCGAAAGATATGCTAAAGGGCTTTATGGATACACCTTTTTTGTAAAAATAGATATTTAATTTCTTGTAAAAAGGATGTAGAGCATATGAAACTGACAAAGGTTGGGAAAATACTCAATACACATGGGATAAGGGGACAATTAAAGATTCTTTCCTTGACAGACTATAATGAAAGATTTGAAGAATTGGAATGGATTTATATTGAGGGTAATAATAAAAGATTTTATATTGATAATATTAAATATAGGCCAAGAGATATTTTGATATCATTAAAAGGCTATGATGACATTAATCTAGTTAGTCCATTTAAAGGTAAATACTTGCTTATAGAGGAAGAACAGAAGAGGGAATTGCCAGAAGATGTATATTATATATCAGATATCATTGGCTTAGATGTATATACAGACGAAGGAGAATACCTAGGCAAAGTTGCTGATATCCTGCAGGCAGGGTCTAACGAAGTTTATGTTATTAAACAGGATAGTGGTAGGGAAATAATGATCCCTGCAGTAAAGGAATTTATTCCGGATATTTCCCTCGAATTAGGACGAATAGTTGTAAAGCCAATTGAAGGAATGATATAGCAATGATTATTAGAGTATTGACACTTTTTCCAGAAATACTTATGGGGTCGTTGGGGTCTAGTATATTGAAAAATGCCCAGGAAAAAAATTTAATTGATGTAGAGTGTATTAATATTAGAGATTTTTCGGGCAACAAGCATAAAAAAGTAGATGATTATCCATACGGTGGTGTTGCTGGAATGGTTATGACGCCACAACCAATATTTGATTGCTACGCCCATACACTTAAGAGCTTACCAATAGCTACTAAACCCAGGACTATTTATTGCTCACCAAAGGGCATGGTTTTTAATCAAGACATTGCCATTGATCTTGCAAAGGAAGAAAGTTTAATATTTATATGTGGACACTATGAGGGTGTCGATCAAAGGGTCATTGATTCTTTGGTAACGGACGAAATTTCCATCGGGGACTATGTATTAACTGGTGGGGAGTTACCGGCTGCCGTTATGATAGATGCTATATCAAGATTGATTCCCGGGGTCCTTGCTAAAGATGAAAGTTTTAGGGATGAATCCTTTTATTCGGGCTTACTAGAATATCCCCACTATACTAGACCACAGGAGTTTAGAGGGTTAAGAGTACCTGAAGTTTTATACTCGGGTAATCATAAAGAAATTGAAAAATGGAAGAAAATGCAATCAATTGAAATAACCATGGAAAAAAGACCTGATTTAATAGACAATGCTAATCTTACCGATGAGGATAAAAAGATCCTCACCATACTAAAGGAAGCGAAGCAAAAACGAACCAATAAATAAAATATAAAATGCAACTACTAAATTATTGAATTATTATAATATCTATGTTATAATATCAAAGTTAGTACGGGCGGTCCTCTATTTATTAAAGTATGAACGTCTAGGAGGGAAGGAGGTACAGCAATGGATTTGATTAAGGCTATTGAAAAAGAACAACTTAAAAATGATATCACAGACTTTGGAACTGGTGATACAGTAAAAGTTCATGTAAGGATTAAAGAAGGTAACAGGGAAAGAATACAGGTTTTTGAAGGAATTGTTATTAAAAGACAAGGTGGGGGTATTGGAGAAACCTTTACGGTGAGACGAATTTCTTACGGTGTTGGTGTAGAAAGAACCTTTCCTGTCCACTCTCCAAAGGTGGAAAAAATTGAAGTCGTAAAGCGTGGTAAAGTCAGAAGGGCAAAACTATTCTATCTAAGGGATAGGGTTGGAAAGGCTGCATTTAAAATCAAGGAAAAGAAAAAGTATTAATAAAAAAAAGGGAAGGGACTGTCTACAGTCCCTTTTATTTAGTGATTCAGTCAACATTACATAATATAATTTAGGATCTATGAGGAGGAGTGCTATGAATATCAATTGGTATCCGGGTCATATGAAAAAAACTCGGGAATTATTGAGCCAACAACTAAAGTTGGTAGATGTTATATTCGAATTATTAGATGCACGAATCCCATTTAGCAGCAAAAATCCAATTTTAGATGAAATAATAGCTAATAAGCCAAGGTTAATAATTTTAAATAAAATGGACCTAGCCGATGAACAAGTAACAAAATCATGGATAAATTATTATGCTGATGCAGGAATAAAGGCTATCCCGGTAGATGCAATGACAGGCAAGGGATTAAAAGAAGCAGTTGCTGAAGCAGATAATCTTATAAAGGAAAAAATGCAAAGTTTAATACAGAAGGGTCGTAGGAACAGGGCCATAAGGATGATGATAGTTGGCATTCCAAATGTGGGTAAGTCCTCCATAATAAATAGGCTTGCTGGCAGGAGAAGTGCTAAAACTGGAGATAGGCCTGGAGTTACAAAAGGAAAGCAATGGGTAAGATTAAGAGGTAATATGGAACTATTGGATACCCCTGGGATCCTATGGCCAAAATTTGAAGACGATGAAGTTGCTTTAAATTTAGCTTTTACCGGGGCAATTAAAGATGAAATAATTGACATTGAAAGTCTTGCTCTTAAATTGATAGACAGATTATGGCAGGAGGATAGAGAAAAATTAATTTCAAGATATAAATTAAATATAGGATTAGACCAAACCTTGGATATTTTAAATAATATTGCGAAAAATCGTGGTTGTGTTATCAGTGGTGGGGAAATTGATTATAGCAGAACAGCTAATTTGTTAATGGATGAATTCCGTGGGGGCAAAATAGGTAGGATTTCTTTAGAAAAACCACCTATAGTTGGCTAGCATTTAATAATAGGGGAGAATAATAGATGGAATTGGATATGGAAAACTCGCTTTGGGGTATGGGGTATGAAAACATTGTTTTTTGCGATGAGGTTGGTAGGGGATGCTTGTTTGGGCCAGTATTGGCAGCATCGATAATTTTGCCCAAAGACCTAAGAATAGTGGGTGTAAGAGACTCGAAAAAACTTTCTGTAAAAAAACGTGAGGAAGTATATACAATTATTAAACAAAATGCCCTGGCTATCGGGATTGGTATTGTATCTGCCAAAACTATTGATGAAATCAATATTAAGAATGCGGCTAGATTAGCAATGAAACAATCAATTGAAAATTTAAAAGACAATAGGGGAGTATCCATTAGGCCAGACTATATATTGGTTGATGCAGAGCAAATAAAAACAAACATCCCTCAAAAAGCTATTATTAAGGGTGATGATTTAGTTCATGGAATTGCAGCAGCATCAATAGTAGCTAAAGTTACTAGGGATAGGATGTGCCTCGAATGGGATTTATTATATCCGGAGTATGGTATAGCTAAACACAAGGGATATGCTACAAAAGTTCACAAAGAAGCTTTGAGAAAGTTTGGCGTAACAGATATGCATAGAAAAAGTTTTGCAAGGTAGGTTTCTACTTATATTATTAAGGGGAGACGGGTATGGGTAAAAAAACTGGCGAATATGGAGAAATCCTAAGTAGAAAATATTTGACTGACAAAGATTATAATATTTTAGCCAATAATTATCGGACAAAAATTGGAGAAATTGATATTATTGCACAAAATAAAAATTTAATAGTCTTTATTGAGGTAAAAACTAGAAGGTCAACAACTTTTGGTTTGCCTAGAGAGGCAGTAAATTATCGAAAACAAAGAACTTTATATAAATTGGCTGAACAGTATATACAATATAATAAAATAAAAGATACTGATTTTCGTTTTGATGTTATAGAGGTAAGATGGGAGAAAGATTCATATTCCATCAACCATATCGAAAATGCATTTGGCAACTAAAAATTAAATGCCTTACATATATACAGGGATATTTTGCATTTGTAAGACAGGCAAGTTCTATTAGTGGGACAAGGTGTCATGATTTAATGGGCATATTGTAGCTTGGATTTATTCAAAGGTCGGATATGTTTTTAATTTCATTTGTCCAAATATTCATATATTATTTATTTTCAAACAATACTAGTAAAAATATTTTACTATACAAATTGTGTAATAAAAGACAAAACTTTTACCGATTCACTATTATTTTCTTAGATAAAAACAAAAGAATTAGGGTGTGTTTTAATGCTTGCGAAAATAAAAACCTGTAGTATTTATGGATTACAAGTAACGGAAACTGAGGTAGAAGTTGATATAGCCAATGGTCTGCCTGCTATGAATATAGTCGGACTTGCTGATATTGCTTTGAAGGAATCCAAGGAAAGAGTCAGGGCAGCTATGAATAATAGCGGATTTGAATTTCCTCTAAAAAGAATTACTATTAATTTGTCCCCTGCATCTACAAAAAAGGAGGGCACGCATTTTGACCTGCCTATTGCCCTAGGACTTTTGGCAGCATCAGGACAAGTTGAATTAGGAGATTATTCTAGGACAATTGTATTAGGGGAATTATCACTAGATGGTGAAATAAACTATGTAAATGGTGCCCTGCCTATGTTATTAGAACTATCTAGTAATGGGTACGAAAAAGTTATATTACCTTTTCAGAATCTGGAGGAGGCAAAATTAGTAAAAGGCTTACGCTGTATAGGAGTAAATTCTTTAAATGAATTAATTTCCTTTATTAAAGGGGAAAGGGAACTAGAAACTTTTATTGGCAATAAAATAGAAGAATTAACCCATGATGAATTTGGAGAAAATTTTAGTGATTTAAAGGGACAGGATAATTTGAAGCGGGGTTTGGAAATTGCAGCCGCTGGTTGTCATAATCTTTTTATGGTAGGCCCACCGGGCACAGGAAAAACAATGGCAGCCCGTAGATTGCCATCCATATTACCAAGATTAACTTTTGAAGAGGCAATGGAAATAACTAAAATATACAGTATTTCCGGGTTATTAGAACCCGGTAGTGGATTAATAACCCAGCGACCTTTTAGGTATCCCCATCATACATTATCTGCTGTATCTTTAATTGGTGGGGGCCGAGTACCTAAACCTGGAGAGGTTTCTTTAAGCCATAACGGAGTATTATTCTTGGATGAATTGCCAGAATTCAATAAAAATGTTTTAGAGCTACTAAGGCAACCCCTGGAAGATGGTTGGGTAACAATATCACGATCGAATGGAGTTTTTACATATCCAGCCAGATTCATGTTAATTTCATCAATGAATCCATGTCCATGCGGTTATTATGGGGTTGAAGATGGTGTCCATAGATGTAGCTGCACACCTTATCAAGTCAACCAGTATTCCAGAAGGATATCAGGACCATTACTTGATAGGATGGATATTTTAATAGAAACGACCTTGGTATCCTATGATGATTTAACAAATAAAAAGACCAGGGTTACTTCTGAAGCAATAAGGCAAAGAGTTGAAAATGCACGTCAAATACAACTTCAAAGGTATAGAAAAACAAAATTTATGTTCAATAGTGATTTAACTCCATCCGCGGTCAAAAAATATTGCAAATTAGATGTAGGATCACAAAAGATATTGAGCAGGGCATATGAAAAAATGAAATTAAGTGCCAGGGCATATAATAGAATAATAAAGATTACTAGAACTATTGCAGATTTAGATGGATGTGATAATATTAAAATTGAACATTTGGCTGAGGCACTTCAATATAGGAATGTATCTAACCTTTTCGGGAGGTAAAAGATGGTTAATGAAAGAAACCTGCTTATTTGGCTAAATCATTTAGGTGGTATTAGCTACCAAATGGTTTTGGATCTAATTGATTATTTTGGTAACTTAATGGAAATCTGGGATGCTGATGCTGGGCACCTGTATAAAGTTTTAACAAATCATCGTATAATTGTCGAAAAAATGTTGAAAACTAGGGGTAAACAAGATTTAAAAAATATAATGGACTACAATAGTGGGCAGGATTTCTACATAAGGACCATTTTGGATGAAGACTATCCCAACAAATTAAAAAATATATATAACCCTCCCTATGTATTATTTTTAAAAGGGATTACAAAACTGGAAGAACCCCTTGTCTCTATAGTTGGAGCTAGAAAATCAACCGCTTATGGTAGATGGGCGGCCAAGATGTTTGCAAAACAATTAGTCGAATGGGATGTAGGAATAATTAGCGGTTTAGCCATGGGCATAGATGCTGAAGCTCATAAAGGTGCTATAGATGCGCATGGTTATACAGTTGCTGTTTTAGGCTGCGGTATTAATATATGTTATCCGAAATCAAACCATCAGCTCTATAAGGAAGTGGAAAAGGCCGGATGTATTATATCCGAGTATGGGCCAAATATAAAACCACTGAAACATAATTTCCCGGCAAGGAATCGAATTATAAGTGGCTTATCAGATGCAGTGATAGTAGTTGAGGCAGGGGAACAAAGCGGCACTCTCATAACTGTGGGACATGCTTTAGACCAGGGCAAAGATGTGTTTGCACTTCCTGGTAATATAAACAACTACCAGAGTAAGGGTACAAATAAATTAATAAAGGAAGGTGCCAATATACTGCTGGACATTGAAGATGTTATCGAGGAGTTAAAATATAAATATTCACTAGAAAATAAAAAAGCTAAGGTTGAAATAAAGGAGTCCCTAAGTAGGGAAGAAATGAAAATATATGATATCATAAAAAAAGAATCCTTGCATATTGATTTAATTTCCTATAAAAGTGGTATAAATATATCTAACCTAAATAGAATCTTAACAATTTTAGAATTAAAGGGGTTTATTCAACAAACAAAGGGAAAAATATTTACAGCATGTAATTAAATTGATATAATTGACTAATTAAATTCTGTTTGTTTCTATTAGAAGCAACAATGTATTGGAGGTGGGGTGATTGGCTAAATCTTTAGTCATTGTAGAATCACCTGCTAAAGCGAAAACAATAAAAAAGTTTCTGGGAAGAAATTATATTATAAAAGCTTCTGTTGGCCATGTCATAGATTTGCCTAAGAGCAAATTGGGTATTGACATAGAAAACAATTTCAATCCAGAGTATATTACAATTCGTGGAAAAGGCCCTATATTAAAAGAAATCAGGGCTGAGGCAAAAAAAGCCAAGAAAGTGTATCTTGCAACTGACCCTGATAGAGAGGGTGAAGCAATTTCATGGCATTTGTCTAATGCGTTAAAGATTGATGATGACGAGGCTTGCAGGATAGAATTTAATGAAATTACAAAAACTGCAATCAAAAATGCAATAAAAAAACCTAGAAAAATAGATAAAAATCTTGTTGATGCGCAACAGGCCCGTAGGGTGCTTGATAGATTAGTAGGGTATAAAATTAGTCCCCTTTTATGGAGAAAAATGCGAAAGGGACTAAGCGCTGGAAGAGTACAATCTGTTGCAACAAAAATCATTAAGGACCGAGAAGAGGAAATAACAAAATTTGTCCCGGAGGAATATTGGAGCCTGTTGTTAGGGGTCAAGGATGGAAAAAATCAAAAATTTCAAGTGAAATTTCATAGTGATCACAAGGGGCAAAAGGAAATTAAATCCCAAGAAGAGGTAAACACCATAATTAAACTGGTCGAAAATCAAGAATTAATTGTAAAGGATGTAAAGATTGGCAAGAAAAGAAGAAATCCAAGCCAACCTTTTACTACAAGCTCCTTGCAACAGGAGGCTTCCAACAAACTAGGATTTTCAACTAAAAAAACCATGGTGGTTGCACAGCAGCTTTATGAAGGAATCGATCTTGAAAAAGAAGGTACTGTAGGGCTTGTTACCTATATTCGAACTGACTCAACTAGAATATCTGACGAGGCAAAGAATAATACACATAAATATATCAAAGAAGTTATCGGAGAAAAATATATTAACAAAACTACAAAAGCACCGGCCAAGAAAGGCCGTGACGCCCAGGATGCACATGAAGCCATCCGACCAACGGATTCCTTAAGAGAACCTGATAGCATCAAAACTTCTTTAAGCAGAGATCAATATAGGTTATATAAACTGATTTGGGAAAGATTTGTAGCTAGCCAGATGGCACCAGCAGTATACGATACATTGGCTATTGAATTGGAGGTAAATGGTATAACTTTTAGGGCTACTGGGTCTAGGCTTAATTTTGATGGATTCTTAAAAATATATTCTTTCGCCACTGTTTCAGAGGAAGTAGACCTACCTATTCTAAATGCAGGGGATAGGGTGGATATATATGAAATCATACCAAATCAACATTTCACACAACCACCGGCACGCTATACAGAGGCGTCGCTAGTTAAAACTATGGAAGAATTGGGCATTGGACGACCCAGTACTTACTCACCAACAATTTCAACTGTCCTATCAAGGGGTTATGTTGAAAAGGAAGGCAGATACCTAAAGCCCACAGAGTTAGGTGTAATGGTTACTGAAATATTAGAAGATTATTTTGCTGAAATAATAGATATAAATTTCACGGCTGATTTTGAAAGTAGGCTAGATGACATAGAAGAGGGCAATCAAGATTGGCATAAACTTATTGATAATTTTTACGACCTTTTTAAAAAAATGCTAGACAAGGCAGAGCAAGATATTGAGGAGATTAATTTAGTAGAAGAAAGTGATGAAATTTGTGAAAAATGCAATGCTAATATGCTTATAAAATATGGGCGATATGGCAAATTCCTTGCATGTTCTAATTATCCAGAGTGCAAATTCACAAAACCTATTGTTAATAAGATAGGCGTTAAATGTCCTGAGTGTGAGGACGGCGAAATAATTGAAAGAAAGTCAAAAAAGGGCAGGATATTTTATGGATGTAGCGAATTTCCACGTTGCAGGTTTGCGTCATGGAGCAAACCGGTAGATGAAAAGTGTCCAAATTGTGATAGCTTAATGGTTCTTAAGAAAAACAAAAAAAATGAACAAATAGTTTGCAGTAATAAAGATTGTAAATATACAAAGGACCTTTAATCATTATTAGCTTAATAAGAGATAAGAAAACTATAGATGGTATAACAACCTTCTAGGTCTTCAATAAAAAAATATACCATTAAAAACGAAGGAGGCAATAAAATGGGGATTTCACTACTCGAAAAAACTAGAAGAATTAATAAGATATTACAGCAATCCGATGAAAGCGCCATATCTTTTAATGAATTATGCAGGATATTAAGTGAAATTTTAGATGCAAATGTATATGTGGCTAGTGCCAAAGGAAAGGTTTTGGGTGTGAGTTTAACCGATACTTCAGACTGCCCAATAATTGTAGACGAAAAAACAGGTATTAAGAGATTTCCTGAGGAATACAATAATCAATTATTGGAAATTATTGAAACTAGGTCTAATATCACACAGGATGAATTGTTAAAAATTTTTCCCTATGATGTTGAAAGTTATGATAAGCTAGTCACAATTGTACCTATTAACGGAAGTGGGGATAGGTTAGGCTCCATGGTTCTGGCTAGGTTCGAAAGAGAATTTCAGGATGAAGATTTAGTTATGGCCGAATATAGTGCTACAGTTGTGGGACTAGAAATATTAAGGGCAAAAACCGAGGAAATAGAGGAAGAGGCAAGAAAAAAAGCAGTGGTTCAAATGGCAATAGATACCCTGTCATACTCAGAATTGGAGGCTGTTGAGCATATATTTAATGAATTAGAGGGAAGCGAAGGTCTTTTAGTTGCGAGTAAAATTGCGGACAGGGTTGGTATTACAAGGTCTGTAATTGTTAATGCTCTGAGAAAATTCGAAAGTGCGGGTGTAATAGAATCAAGATCGCTGGGAATGAAAGGGACCCATATCCGAATATTAAATGATAGACTTTTAGAAGAATTAAGAAAAGTAAAGCGTTAGTAGGTAATTCTAGAATGTAAAAACAAATGATTTATTGCGGATATATGCGGATATTTATACTATGAGGTATAATATTTCGTCTAAATTCTAGCCGGTATATCCTTTGAATGATAGATATCGAATATTGGATAAAGTCCGGTGAAAGATTTATCAGGGAGTCATAAATTGGAATGGCTTCCTTTTTAATTTTAAAATTTATAATTACAAAGTAATATTTCTTATATATTTAAAATGGCAAAATAGTATATAAAACTGTAATTTATTGCAAAAATAAACCAAAATTGACAATGAATATATTTCCATATATAATACGATTAAGCAATGAAAATCAATGCGTTGCAAGGATAATACAAGCGATTAAACAAATCCTATAAATTTTTTAAAAAAGGAAAATCATTCCTGAAAACATTTTTTTATAAATTAGTTATTTGGTCCTATTTTAGATCGTAATTCGTTTAGGACTTAAGACTTGTATAAAAGATAACAATTGCGTTTAGTAGCAGCATTATATTTAAACCTAACTCCTATAAAGTTGATAATTCAAATGCATTCTGCCTACACATATATAAAAAATAAAATTTTTTTGGCAATTTTTAAATAAAATTATAAAGAAAAAAGAAAAAAAGAAAAGGATTTTGTGTAATGTTATCGAAATATTTACTAATACTGTAGATTTTTAATGTATACTAAACTAATCATAAATAATAAAACAAGGTGAAGGCAACTAAAACTGATACAGGAAACAAGTGTTTTCTTGCTTGAAGACTATCTTTTAAATGAAGGGGGGAATATTGGGTGAATAATATCTTTCAAAACATAAATGTAATGACTAAGGCATTAAATGCTTCTTGGAAAAGAAATGAAGTCATATCCAGTAATATTGCAAATGTTAATACACCAAATTACAAGAAGGCTAGTGTTGAATTTGAATCACTTTTACAAAGCTTTTTAAAGACTGACTCCGTAGCAGGAAAAACTACTCACCAAAAACATATTCCGATAGGTATAAGATCATTAAATGAACTGGACTATAGAATCAATACACAAAAAGATTTTATGACCAGAAGGGACGGCAATAATGTTGATATAGATGTAGAGATGGGTGAGTTATCCAAAAACATCATCAATTACAATACAATATCTACACAAATGAACAATAGTTTTAAAAGATTAAGATCTGCCATTAATGAAGGAAGGGGTTAAAATATGTCTATATTTAATGCCATTAACATAAGTGCATCCGGTTTGACTGCCGAGAGGCTACGAATGGATGTAATTTCTAAAAATATTGCTAATGCCAATACTACGAGAACTGCAAATGGGGGTCCCTATAGAAGACAAGTGGTTGTATTTAAGGATCGTGAACAGCCAAGGTTTTCGGCAGTTCTCAAAAATGTGCTTAACAATCCTAAAACCAATAATATAAACGGTGTTGAAGTTGTGGGTATTAGAAATGATAAAACACCCTTTAAACAGGTGTATGATCCTGGACATCCTGATGCCAACGAGCAGGGATATGTCTTGATGCCAAATGTTGAAGTGGTTACAGAAATGGCAAATATGATTTCAGCGTCTAGGAGCTATGAAGCGAATATAACTGCAATGAATGCCACGAAAAATATGGCACTTAGAGCGTTAGAACTTGGAAAATAGCGGGGGTTTAAATAATGATTACAAATAAAGTTTTGAACAAATCAATCGAATATAAGGAAGATAACCTAGGCTTATTTAATAAGATTGACAGTAATACCGGCATTTCATTTGCTGAATCTTTAGCTGGTGCAATGCAAAAGGTTAATGAATTAGAGAATATATCTAATGATTATTCTATAAAACTAGCATCTGGTGAATTAGAAAACATTCACGAAGCTATGATTGCATCTCAAAAAGCTGAGATAGCATCACAATTTTTGATGGGAATAAGAAATAAGGTGCTTGACGCTTATCGTGAAATTATGAGAATGCAGATATAAACATAGCTGAGAAGAGGTGAATTAATGCCAG
>CAZUTD010000019.1:2523-12683 GCA_964623185.1 uncultured Clostridiaceae bacterium | reverse complement strand
TATAATTTAGTATATTTTTATCGCTTATTTCCTCTTTTACATCCAAGTCAATAATATAATTTGAAATCAATAATTCGATATTGTTCTCAATAGCTTTATGAGGCAAGGCCACACCATTATTAGAATTTACATCTGGCAGGCCCATGTTTTTCCTAACAAAGGAACGAAAATATTTTACCTTGTTTCCATATACCTCTATTTCAATAGGATGGACCAGGTTTGGATTATTAAACTCAACCGGCAGCCCCTCTATACGATAATCAAAGGCAAAATAATATCCATTCTTGTTTTCATGTTTTGTTCGCTTGAGATAGGCGTTTTTAGGAAAACCCCCATGTTTTTTTATAAAATCAATTGCCACATCTAAGGCAGTTACAGCATCTGTACTAAACTCAGTTCCTATTTCTTCTGTATATTCCAGCCTTCCTCTATTACTAATACGGACACCTTTTTCTCCATAACCATACATGAATACAAGAGCACCACTTGTTTCTTTAATTGTTTTTACAAAATCCAAATTTTCATTAAAAAATGTTTTCGCCTTTTCAACAACCATTGCTTCATCAGCTATATCAATTTCACTTTCCACAAAAACAAAGGGGATTTGTTCTCCATAGTTTAAGGGCATTAAGGTATAGTTATCCACATCCATAAATAGAGGATGGTATTTGATGTGCCTTGTTGCCTGCAAGGTATTTATATGGGCGGTTAAATTATTTTGCTCCTGTAGGCCGGAAAGTTTTATTTCATAAACATTATTTTCCTTGCTAATTATATAAATGCTTTCCCTACTTGTAATTGGTAAGAGAATATTTTTTATTTCTTTAATGTCGTTGACTATTTTATTATCCAAGCTATTAAAAATAGAAGCTATCAAAATAGAGGGGATTCCCTCCCCAAACTCTAATTCGATAGACTTTAATCGGCTGTTTTCCCTATATTTTTCGTAAGTAACAGAAGTAATCTCAGGTTCTCCCTGAAAATAAAGGGATATGGTCCCTTTTGTTTCCTCCCATGTCCTCCTTATATTCGAAGTAATAATTGTATAGTTGTTATTCCCAAAATTAACTATGGCTCGTTCTGGCACGATTAACTCGTTTCTAGCCTCCAATTTTAATAAATCTTTATCAGCAACTGAAGTTTCCACCGGCCATATTTGCATTGGGTAATAAAACCATACTTTTTGTGTAAATATAATGCTCATAACAACTAAACACGCTAATATAAGGGTCTTAATTTTTTCCCTATTCATCATACCCACTCCGAAAATCATTACTTGCTATCAGTATTAACAATGGTTTTCAACACCTTGGTAGATGATGCACTTCCAATACCCTTAGTCACCTGCTCATCTATTTCATCCATGTTTTTAACTTCGATTATACGATTAATGACATCCTGGTTTCCGTCTTTGTATGTTGCTACAAAATTTATCTTATTTAATCCTTTTTTTAATTTTATTTCCGCCCATCCTTTTTGTAATGGACCTAGCACTACCTCTATAGGGTCATAGGCCTCGACATAGTTTTGTTTGTTGGTAGCAACACTCGTATTATAATAAACACTTAGTATAACAGTGGTCCCCTCAGGGGCCTTAAATATTACCAATAAATCGGTATCTGGTACCACCTCTTTGTTAGGGGTAACAATTTCTAGGGTTTCCTCGTTTTCAATTTTAACTTCTTGGGCTTCCTTACCTGCCAATCCTTCAGTTTTTGCTGTAGAATTGTTTGCATAAGAATAAACACCGGAACTCCCTATTGCCAAAAGTACTAGCGTACTGACCATTATTTTTTTCATTCTTTTCATTTTGTATTCCACCCCCTGCATAATAATAAAATGTACTTATTATTATTATACATAACCTATATTACAAACCTGTTACAACAAAATTAAAAGTCAATTACACATTTGTTTTTAAACTGCATTAACCCAAGGAGATTACCTTTTCTAATATGGGCAATGTGATAACAACCGATGTTCCGCACCTGTCTTTTTTATTAAATATCTCAATTTTACCCCTATGTGCCTCAACAATTTCCTTAGCAATAGACAAGCCTAGTCCAGTACCTCCCATTTCCCTCGCCCTGGCTTTATCTACCCTGTAAAACCTCTCAAATATTCTTGCCAAATCATCATCCGGGATTCCAATTCCATTATCACTTATTATAATTTTGCCTGTAGACCTATATTTTTCTATTTCCACATCAATTTTACCCTCATGGGCAGTGTACTTGATGGCATTACTTAAAATATTAGATATAACCTGCTCAATCTTATCCTTGTCCCCGTAAATCCTTATATCTTCCCTAGGGGCTTTATAGTTTAATTCCTGCATCTTATTTTTTGCAGAAACTTCTAATTTTAGTACTACATTTTTTACCACTTCACCTAGATCCATTTCCTGCTCATTCCATTTAGCCTGCTTATAATCCAGGTTTGATAATTGCAGCAGGTCCTGTACTAGTCTTGTCATCCTATCAGTTTCGTTATTAACAACATTTAAAAATTGTCCTGCTAAAATCTTGTCATTCATTGCTCCATCCAATAATGTTTCGGTATAACTTTTTATTGTAGTTAAAGGAGTTTTTAATTCATGGGAAACATTAGCTACAAACTCTTTTCTCATGGTTTCTAACTTTTCGTGTTCTGTTACATCCTGTAATAGTACAACTAAGCCCTCTAAATCACCGGTCTTTCTTAAAATGGGTGCATATTTTGAGCTTAATTTAACTCCCTTATCCATATCTATTATTTCACTACCATACCATTTTTTTTGGTCAGTAAGATAATCTAAGGTTAATTTATTGTTCAAGGGGAAGAAAACTTCATCGAAGCTTTTTTCAGTTAAGTATTCCCCACCTAATTTTAACATTTTCAAGGCCGCTGGATTTGCATGAATAATTTTGCCCTCAGCATTGGTAGCAATCAAACCGTCCGCCATATTGTTAATAATTGTATCTAATTTTTTCTTCTCACTAGACATCTCATGTAATACAGACTTTAAATGTGCCGTTAAATAATTGAACATGCCCGCCAATTGGCCTATCTCGTCATCAGATTTCACCTCAACTATCTGGTCAAAATCCCCACCAACCATTTTTTCCGCCTTAATGGTTACATCATTTATAGGCCCAGTAATACTTTTGGCTAAAAAATAGCCCAAGAAAATGGTAATAAATAAGGCTAGCATGGTCGCCCGTGTTATAATGTGCTTTGACTGGTCTAAAGTCCTGTAGATTTCCTCAAGATTCTGCCTTAAATAAATTGCACCTGCAATCCTACTATGCTCATCATATAGTGGAAACACCATATTCTTTGAACTCCTATGGTGTTCCAATTCTGAAATAATATCCTTTTCCTTGATTTCTCCATGGAATGCCGATAATATCAAATCTGAATCCAATATGTACATAGCATTTTGGTTCCAATAGGATAAGTTTGTGCTAGAAACTATGGTAAAATCCTTGTTTTTTTCTATTACATAAATCTCCATACCCATTTTTTCATAGGGTCCAATGTTTTTTTGTATTTCTTCCTTATTATCCTGCCAATTTATTTCCTGAAGGCTCATCATAACACTTTCAGCTATTTGGGTAAGATTTCCTCGGACAACACCCAAGTGGTATTGTTCAAATTGTTGTATAATAAATACCCCAACAATGAGCATGGCCATAAAGACCAATAAGAAATAAATTGTAATAAACTTTATTCTTATACTTTTAAACATCCTAGGCCCCCCTAAAGTAATAACCTACTCCCCGTTTTGTTAGGATATACTTGGGGCTACTGGCATTGTCTTCTACCTTTTCCCTTAGTCTCCTTACGGTAACATCTACTGTCCTTATATCACCGTAATATTCATACCCCCACACTTCTTTTAAGAGTTGTTCTCTAGAGAAAACCTGTTCCGCTTGTACCGCCAAGAATTTTAGCAGTTCAAATTCTCTTGAGGTCAATTCTATAACATCAGAATCCTTTTTTACCTCATATTTATTGAAATTAATTATAAGACCCCCTGCAGTAATAATGCTAGCTTTTTTATCTCCTATAGGGGTATTGACCCTTCTAAGATTAGCCTTTACCCTGGCCAGCAATTCTCTCATGCTAAAAGGCTTAGTTATATAGTCATCGGCACCCATTTCAAGTCCCAAAACCTTGTCAACTTCTTCTTCTTTCGCTGTTAACATTAGAATTGGAGTGGTGAACCCTTCCCTTATCTTTCTACATACCTGAAACCCGTCTAATTTTGGCAACATCACATCCAGCAATATAAGGTCCGGATTCCCCTGAGAAACCCTATTTAGAGCTTCCTCACCGTCATAGGCTGTATCAACCCTATAACCTTCCTTTTCTAAATTAAACTTTAGAATATCAGAAATTGGTTTTTCATCTTCTACTACCAAAATTTTTGTTTCCATATTTATTCACCCCATTTATTATTATATCCCATCTATAAACAATCCTCAATCCCCCCAAAAAAGTCCCTCCCGCCATTCAAAATCTTCCATAAGCTGACCTGGTCCCTTGCCCCTAGCTAATTCATATATGGTATCTATCAGGGCATCCAATCCCTCTCGTTCAACAAAGTTTTTTATTATTCTAAATGATTGTGTATAAGCTAAATATTCATCAAGCTTGTGAAAATTATCAGTTAAGTTTTTCAGACTGTACTCCTCCATATCTATTTCTTCATCCTTGCCCCATTCGTAGCCGTCAAACTCATATTCAAAATATAGGCTGACCCCTTCTGTAAACCATAGGGGGTAGTTTCCCCCAGCACTGTGGTCTACAAATAGATGAACAAGTTCATGTAATATGGGTCCTTCCTTTGAAAAAACATCTTCAAAATCCTTGTCTTCCCCTATCCAATAATGGGGATCCAAAATATGCAGGGCATCACCATAATAAACTCCCATGGGAGGAGATCCTTTTCTTAACATGGTTGCTTTCATAAGAGAATCAACTTCATCATATAAAACAATCATAATCTTATTGGTCGGTTGGTAATTAAAGTATTCTACTGCATATTTATGCTTATCCTCGGCGGTTTTAGCCACTAAATTTACCACTTTCATGCTAACATCTTCCTGATAGCGAATAATAAAATTCTCACTTTCAACAAAAGAATATCCCTTACTTTTATAATTAACTATTTGTCTTTCCATTTTTCTTATGCCGGGTCGAAATATTACCAGCATAGAATTATAATCAAGACTAAAAATCATAGGGGTTATTATGAATAAAACCCCTATTAGTAAAAATAATTTAGCAAACTTAAACTTTCTTCCCAATAGTTTCATCCTACCCCTTCCCCCTTACTAGCTAATATCATCCAAAATGTCGTGGGCTAAGACAAAATTATTATAACACATGTAATTGCAAACATCTACGGAATAGGCTGTGAGAATTAATGGCATTTTGTTTTACCCTTATTAATCACATTTTTATAGGTTCGGCATAAATTATTATATAAGGCTTATAAAAAACTTTTATCCCCTAGGGATGTCTTGCCCCATAAATGAACAGCCTTAAATCTTGGGTCATAAAATAAAATTTTCAAAGAAAATTTCCTATAATAGGACTATTTTTTAATAAATAAGTTAGGGGGGGGAAATGTGTTTAATTATTCAGATGTTATAGAAGACCATCTAATTGAAAGATTGTTAAAATCTAACGATGAACACATCCCTATTATTATTACAAGTGGTGATTGTGCGTGCGAAGATTTAGAGAAATATGTCAAAGACCTTGGGGGAATTATAAGGCATAGGCTTCATATTATTAATGCCATCGCTGCATATATCCCTCCCACAAATGTTAAGAGCTTGTCAAACGAAAGTTTTGTAAGCAAGGTCCACCTTGATGATATTGTAATGAAATTAATGGATAAGGCTTCTATTACCGTAGCCGCAGACTTTGCCAACGAGTATGGTTTCACTGGCAAAGGGGTTGGCGTGGCGATTATAGACACGGGTGTCTACCCCCATAGGGATTTAACGACACCATCAAACCGTATTGTAAAATTCGTAGACTTTATTAACAAAAAAACTTCCCCTTATGATGACGATGGTCATGGTACACATGTAGCAGGCATTGTAGCAGGCAATGGTTTTTCATCCAATGGCAAATATATGGGTATTGCCCCAGATGCCAATATAGTAGCCATTAAAGTCTTAGACGAGAATGGGGGGGGAAATGTTTCCGATGTAATAGCTGGTATTCAATGGGCTATTGAAAACAAAAGCAGGTATAATATAAAGATCTTGACCTTGTCCCTTGGTATTAAGGCAAAATCGTCATATAAAGACGACCCCCTTTGTAAGGCTGTAGCACAAGCAAGTAAGCGTGGCATTACAGTTGTAGTTGCTGCGGGCAATAGTGGCCCGGATGCTTCCACTATCAGTTCTCCCGGGATTAGCCCAGATGTTATCTCTGTGGGAGCTTGCAATGACCGTGAGGTCTCTAACCCCAAGGATTGTCCTGTGGCTGATTTCTCCAGCAGGGGCCCGACCATAGATAATATTAATAAGCCGGATATACTGGCCCCCGGTGTAAATATTAAATCCTTAAATAATAAAAACAATGATTATGCATCCCTATCGGGAACATCCATGGCTGCGCCCATTGTTGCTGGATGTGCTGCCCTTTTATATGAAGAAAATCCTAATTTTACCCATGATAAAATTAAAGAAAGAATTAAAGAGGCTAGCACTGACCTAGGCTCAGATACCAACACCCAAGGGGCTGGATTACTGGATTTAAAAAAGCTTATCAATGGAAGTAAAGTTCCTAAGGAGGGAAGGGATAATAAAAATCATGAAACTACAAATTCCTCCCCTGGCTATAATAATTTCTTGTTAATTGCTATCATTGTTCTGCTTATACTGAGAATGTAACTGCCCGAAAATTTAAAAGTCTTGGCCCTCCTATTTGAAGGTTCCAAGACTTTTTTTATTTTATGTTTAAAGAGCCTGAAGTAATATACTGGCCAAATTTTCTATCATATAATAAGACCTTATCGCCCCTTATGTCAAACCTGGCTTTAGCCCCAATTTCATATATATAACTACCGAAAATAACTGCCGTTAAGAGATAGTCACCTATACGAATTTTTATAGTTGATTCCATACCTGTAGGCATCACCCCATAAATTATTCCTTCCAGGGAACCCCCTTCATGGATGCTAATCATTTCAGGTCTTACACCTATTACAAAATCCTCATCTGTAACAAGTTCTTCCTCCTCCAGGCCAAAGCTATAATCATTAACTCTTTGAATATGATATTGAAACTGTTCAACCTTATTAGATCTTTCAACATGATGTTTATCCCTAGATATCTCCAGTAGTTTTTGTGCCCTTTCCTCTTCTTTCCTGTTTCTTTCCCTGACCCAATCATCAAGATTTATACTTTCTACTGGTTTAAATTCAGCCCTTACATTATCTAGGAGTGATATATCTATGGAACCATCTTCTTTTTGCCTACCCTTGGTTTCAATAAAGTTTATTGATGGATTACCAACAAAGTCTGCAACAAATAAATTGCTTGGCCTATCATATACCTCTATGGGCCCCTCGTATTGTTGTAGGTTGCCATTATCTATCAAACATATCTTAGTAGCTAGGGTCATGGCCTCCATTTGGTCATGGGTTACATATACAAATGTGCTGCCTGTCTCCACATGAAGCCTTTGGAGTTCATACCTCATCTCAAGCCTTAACTTAGCATCTAAATTTGATAAGGGTTCATCCATAAATAATACTGCAGGTTCAGGTGCTAAAGTTCTAGCTATAGCGACTCTTTGTTGTTGGCCACCTGATAATTCAGAAGGATACCTATCCATAAACATACCAATCTTTACAGTTCGTGCTACTTTTCTAACTGAAAGGTCTATTTCCTCCTTGGTAAACTTCCTTAATTTTTTGCTTACTTTACCATTTTCCATTATTGCTGAATCTGAATTCAGATCCTGGCCCTTGCTTGTGTAACTGTTTACTATACTTTCAACTTTCTTTGATAATTCCTCTACTTTTTCATTGGCAAGACTTTCAAAATCAGCTGCCTCATGAATTTTATAATCAAATAATATCTTAGCTACCGACATGGATATGGTATACTTATCAATTAAAATCAAATGGGCCCTATTTAAATCAATCTTATTTCTTTTATCCCTGCACTCATTAATAGACTTAACCAAATCCCCTGGCTTTTCCAGTATTTCTATAATTTTTCTTAAGTTCTTATGTTCAAAGTCATATATGGGCATAAGCTCTTTAACATTGCTTAAACCAAAAGCTATGTTTTCATATACTGTCATATTAGGCCAGAGGGCATAGTTTTGAAATAAAAATCCCACCTGCCTATTATTAGGGGATATATTAATCCCCTTTTCACTATCAAAAACCACCCTATCCCCTATACTTATTCTTCCGCTTGTGGGTATCTCAAGACCTGCTATCATCCTGAGAATAGTTGTTTTCCCACAACCGGACGGTCCTAATAGGGTAATAAATGAATTGTCCTCTATATCAATAGAAAGATTGTCAACGCCGTAGAATTTGCCCCATCTTTTTGTTACATTTTCTAATTTTATTTTGGGCATTCTATTCACCCCCGATTCCTTTGTCTAAACTAGCACCAGTTAAAGTATTGGTCAATTGATTTGATATTAATATAAATACTATTAATATGAGATTTATTGCACTGGAAAAAGCATATAAACCCATCTCATCAAAATAATCCAATGTTGTTGCTACAATAAAACCTTGAGTACATAGGAGCATAAATAACGAAAGTTCCCTCAAGCTAGTCATAAAAGGAAGTAGATATCCACTTATTATTGATGACTTTTGAATGGGGATAATTATTTTTGTCATCCGCCTCCACCATGGTATACCATGGATTATCGCCGACTCCTCAATTTCTCCGCTCAATTGTAACATGGAGTTTAAGGAACTTCTACTGGCGAAGGGTATATATTTAACTGTACCCACAATAATTAATAAGGTATAGGTATTAAACAAGTTTATCATCTGGTTTGAAAACAAAATAAAGAAGGCAGCCCCCACAGCTATAGATGGCATTAAATATGGTAAAAAAGCTACCGAATTTACATAGTTTGCATACTTGTTTCTTCGATGCTTAGACACTGCATAGCCTATTAGGGTGCCTATGGTCCCAGCAATTAAGGAAGCAAAAATAGCTACAAAGACTGTTCCTTTGAATGCCCTCCATATAGTAGGATTATACAAGATACCCTGTTGTCCGTACATTCCTTGCTCAGTGATATTCTCGCTGGTAACCCACCACTTAAGAGTTAAGTTTTTCATATTACCCGTATATAAAAAACTATAATCACCTGGATTGGGAAGAAATGTTTCGAAAGCAAAGGAGATTATCGGGAAAATACTTGTAAAAAAAGTTGCTACTATTAAAATTATTGCTATGACAAGCCTGCCCGTTTTCCCCAAATTAATTTTGGACACTTGCCCCGACTTCCCTGTAACTGTTGTATAGTTTTTTCTACTTTGTAAACTAATTTGATTTAGCAATAGTATCCCAACCCCGAATACCATCATGATAATCGCAAGTATACTAGCCTCACCCGTGTATTTAGCATTCATTGATACATACTTAGTTGCTAGGGTTGTTAAACCCAGGTAATGAGGCACTGGGTAACTCCCCATAGAGCTACCAAATACTAGGAGTATGGTCGATAATATAGCTGGTTTTACCATGGGTAGGGTAATTTTAAACATAGTTTTCCATTTAGGTGTATTTAGTATGGTCGCCGCCTCTTCCAAATTTGGATCCATATTTCTAAAAATACCCCCAACTAAGATATAGGCAAAAGGGGCATAATGCAATCCCAGGACAAGAGAACTTGGAAACAAGCCCTGGCACCACCATTTTGGCATGTAAATTCCCAATAAAGATGCCAACAAGCCATTTGATGTTCCCGTAACGAGATTGCTATTGAAAAGGTTTTGCCACACTACTGCCAGAGTCCACTGGGGCATTATGTAAGGGAAAATAAATATAGCACTCAAATATGATTTAAATTTCATATTTGTTCTGGTGACCAAAAATGCAAACACCCCTCCATAAACTATGGAAACAAAACATGTGATTACAGCTAACATCAAAGTGTTTTTCATG
>CAZUTD010000019.1:0-2513 GCA_964623185.1 uncultured Clostridiaceae bacterium | reverse complement strand
TTGGTTTTAGCCAGCCTACTTGTAAATAAATCTGTATAATTAACCACAGAATATCCGCTAACCTTTCCGGTTAAGTGGGCATCTATTGTGCCTGGATGAATTGCAAAGGTATCCCGTATTATCGCTAAAATAGGAAGAAAAGTTGAAATTGTTAGTAATATACCAAAAATTAAGAGTATTAGATTCTGGGGTTTCGATAAAAATGTTTTTATTTTATTTGTTATTAGCCCAGCCTTATTTGGCCTTACTGCCTCCCTTGGGTCCATGTTATCCTCCTTAAATGGCATCAAGGATAAGTCCTTGATGCCATCATTTTAATTCTTGTTTTATTCTACATATTTTGTAAGCATCTCTATCCAGCTACCAACGGTAAAGGATACTGATGAACAATATTCAGGATCTTCTAATACTAATTTTCCACTAGTGGTCCACCACTCATAACCCCTATCATTTTTACTGTCAAACACATTGACCCCATCTTCATATCCACCCTGGCTATGATTGTTTGTTGCTTCTGTAGCTTCTGCTACCTCTGGGTTAGATGAGTAACCGCCCATGTCTTTACCCCAAGCACTAAATCCATCTTCTGTAGTGGTCATATAGGCAATAAATGCCGCCGCTGTCCATGGCATAGGACTATTGTCTGTAATAAACAAGTAATGGCAATATCCATATCCGCCTATTCCTTCATAGTCATCTTGGTAGGATGCAACAGTAATATTGTTTTTAGATACAGAATCAGATTCCTCTACTGACCGAAGTTTTGAATAAACTAATAATCCAGTTTGGTCTACGGCTGAATCAGTAACTAAAATATTACAGATTGGTCCATCATCAGTTTGTTCATTATAGCTTTCTACCCAAAGTTTTATCCATGCTAAAGCATATTTTCCATTTTCATTTAGTCCTAAATCAAGAGCTTCATTTTCCATTTCATCAATAACTGCTTTGAAATATCCTTGTTTTTCACCATCTAATTTGTCATAGGATTCCTTCATCCATTGGGCATATTCGTCCTTAGTTAACATATACAAGAAGTTTTTACCCACTATTTCTGAATCAATATCCATAAAGAGGGCATGTTGGCCTTCTGCCACAAAATCCCATACATTCTTGAATTCTGCATTTCCTTTATTGTTAAACATAAATACCTTATTTAATGTTTGTAAAGGAAGATAGCCATCGTATTCTTCCGCTGTAACACCATTAGCCTGAGCCCATTCTAGTGGAACAAAAGTTTTTAAAATATCTGTTTGAACCATCTTGCTTTCGATTTGATTACCGTCTTGTATTAAGGTCATTGTAAAGGTACCAACATCCTTTAAAGAATCTGCTGTAAGTTGGTCAAATATTTTGTTATTCTTAGGTTGTTGCCAATCAAATTCCATATCATATGATGGGTCTAGGGTTTTTAAATAATCAACAAATAGTGGCAATGCTGATTTTCCCCGGCTTGAATTTCCAACACCATAGAATTTTTTGCCATTGGATTCTTCTATTGCTTTTCTGCCCAGTTCTTCCATAGTCATACCTTGGGCTTCCTTAATAATTTTGTCTACTTCTGATAAATCCTTACCTACTTCATTTGTTGAGCCTTCCCCCTCAGCTACATCTCCTTCTTGTCCAGAACTTTGCTTTGTGGTTGAACAAGCTGCTAAAATTGTTGTCATCATTGCTAGAACAAGAATTAATGCTATAAACTTTTTACTACCCTTCATATTTACTCCCCCTTGTATAATATGTTTAGGATCATTTTTAATAAGTGACCCCAGCATATTATTATTTTTATATTAAATATTTCATATGAAATATTTAATTGTCATATTTAGCTGGCGTATTCCGATGCCAGGTTGGGGATACCTAAAGTAGGACAGTTCTTGTCCCTACAAAACCTTTATATTATTATATTTAAAATAAATTTTCCCCATATATTAATTATAAGGAATGGCCTTAACTTGATATACTGGACAAAACAATCAAATCTTTAAATTTCCTGATATTTAAACTGTGCCAAGCCAATTGTGCTCTGATATTCTGAGGGAGATTCACCCTCCATCCTTTTAAAAATGCTGCTAAAATATGTGATATCCCTGTATCCTACAAGCTTTCCCACTTCATATATCTTGTACCTATAATCCGATAATAAAATCTTAGCATTTCCTATCCTAACCTGGGTTATATAGGAAAGTATGGTATAGCCCGTTTCTTTTTTAAAAAGCCTGCTTATGTGGCCACCACTTATGTCCAGTTCTCTGGCAATAAGACTAACGCTCAGATTACAATTATCATAATTATTTAATATATACTTGATTGCCTCGATAGTATACCTGCTTTTTCTCCCCGGCATCAGTTTAATATAAAATTGATTTTTTACATTGTTTTTCTTCCTTTTGTTAACCAATGTCTCCTTAATCCTCAATATGGCATCTTCCAGTTCCTCATGTTTAAGAGGCTTTAGGATGTAATCCGCGGCTAACAGTTTAATTGATTTTTGGGCATAAAAAAAATTATCA
>CAZUTD010000018.1:7994-13232 GCA_964623185.1 uncultured Clostridiaceae bacterium | reverse complement strand
AGAAGAACAAAGGAAGCAAATGGAGCTTGAGAAAGCTTTAAATGCTATGAAAATAGAAGTGCTCCAGGCCCAACTAAGTCCTCATTTTTTATTTAACACCCTAGGTGTGATAGGCGAATTAGCCTATATCAAGGGTGCAAAAGAGGCGGCTGAGACAACTTTTGCCTTATCTAACCTATTGAGACAGACATTAAAGCGGGTAGAAGATATGGTTAAGGTGAGACAGGAAGTCAATTACATCAAGGATTATCTTTTTATTCAAAAGAAACGCTTTCAACATTCTATAGAAGAAGTTATTGATATAGATGAGGAATTGATGGATATTAAAATACCTTTTATGACACTGCAATTGCTGGCAGAAAATACAATAATACACGGCTTGGAAGATAGGGATAAAAAGGTAAAGCTCCATATTATCGGTAGAAAAAAGGGGGATTATATTGCCTTGCAAATTATCGATAACGGTAGTGGAATTAGAAGGGAAGCCCTGGCAGACATCTTTTGTGAAAAAGCTAATGAAAATGGTGAGAAAAGTATAGGCTTGGCTAATCTGAAAAAACGCTTTATACACTATTATGGGGATAATTTTAAGCTTGAAATAGAGGGTCAAAGGGGTCAGGGTACGAGAGTTTCTATAGAACTACCTATAATCAACAATAAAGAAGGGGTTGGCAATGAAATTATTAATTGTGGATGATGAGCAAATAACCAAGGACTATATTAAATTTATTATAGAGGAAGAAAAATTGCCAATAGATATACTTGAGGCTTCCAATGGTGAGGAGGCCATATTCCTGGTAGAGCAAATGAAGCCTGATTTAATTCTTATGGATATTGAAATGCCAAAGCTTAATGGTTTGCAGGCCGCCAAGGCTATTAGGGAGTTGGAACCTTCCACAAGTATTGTTTTTCTTTCAGCCTACGAAAAATTTAAATATGTTCAGGGTGCATTGAGGTTGGGGGCTAGGGACTATCTATTAAAGCCTGTAGCTCCTGATGATTTAAGGGATTTGTTGGAAAGATTTATCGATGACAAATCCATGCTCTATAATCAAATTCCCCTAGACCCGGACGAAAATTACCAGGACGAAATAATATTAAAAGCCAAGAACTATATAGGAAATAACTATCATAATAAGATTTCCTTGAAAGATATTTCAGATCATGTGGGCTTAAGTCCATCCTATTTTTCGAAATATTTTCGGGAAAAGACAGGGATAAATTTTTCTCATTACTTAAATCAGACTAGGATTAAGAGGGCCAAGGAGCTTATGAGAAATCCAAATCTAAGTTTGCATGAAATATCTTATAAGGTGGGATATGAGGATTTAAGCTATTTTAGCGTTGTATTTCAAAAGTATGAAGGCATGGTTCCTACGAAGTACAGGAGGAATATAATATTAAAATAATACAAAAATGACAATAAAACATAAAACATTCAAATAAAAATTTCAAAGTAGATAAGAGATTCGAAATATTCAGCCAAATAATGAATTGTTTCGAATCTTTTTTTTGTTAGAATAGAGGAAAGAAAAAATAAAGGGGGAAAATGAGATGCAAATTAATGAAAGCTATCAAGGTACGGATAGAGCACCCCATCGTTCATTGTTCTATGCTATGGGATATTTGCCAGAGGATTTGAAAAAACCCTTAATAGGGGTAGTAAATGCGCATAATGAAGTAATTCCAGGGCATTTTCATTTGGACGAAATAGCACAAGCAGTAAAACTAGGCGTAAGTGCTGCAGGGGGGACCCCTATGGAGTTTCCTGTAATAGGGATATGTGATGGAATTGCCATGAACCATAGTGGCATGAAATATCCCCTTTCTACCAGGGAGTTAATTGCAGATTCTATTGAGGCCATGACTGTAGCATATAAATTTGATGGTTTAGTTTTGATAGGAAATTGTGACAAAATAGTGCCCGGGATGATGATGGCAACTGCCAGGTTAAATATACCCGCGATTTATGTTAGTGGCGGACCCATGTTAACTGGTAGCCATAGGGGGAAAACCTTAGATTTAATCCGGGGGGTTTTTGAAGCCGTGGGTTCCTATGCTGAAGGCAAAATCTCGGCTGATGAATTAGAGGATATAGAAATTCAATCCTGTCCTTCCTGTGGAAGTTGTGCGGGAATGTTTACAGCTAATACAATGAATTGTCTTGCAGAGGCTTTGGGTATAGCCTTGCCGGGTAACGGGACCATTCCTGCACCTTATGGACAGAGAAAACAATTGGCTAAAAAGGCAGGGATGCAAATTCTTGAATTGGTTCAAAACGATATAAGACCGAGAGATATTCTGACATTGGGGGCTTTTAGAAACGCTATTGCGGTTGACATGGCCATAGGTGGCTCATCTAATACGGTCTTGCACTTAATGGCTATAGCTAATGAGGCACAAATTTCTTTATCCTTAGAAGACTTTGACAAAATCAGTAAAAAGGTTGCTAATATTGCAAAACTTAGCCCCGCTGGAGCTCATAGCATTAATGATTTGAATGAGGCGGGAGGCATTTCTGCCGTAATTAACCAACTAATGAAGGCAGGCTTAATATATAATGATGAAATGACTGTAACAGGTAGGACCATAGGAAAAAATGTTGACCAGGTAGATGTTTGGGATTCAGATGTCATTAGACCTATGGATAATCCCTATAGCAAGGAGGGTGGCATTGCCGTTTTAAGGGGCAATCTTGCACCTGATGGTGCTGTTGTCAAGCAATCTGGCGTAGAACCCGAAATGATGGTACATAGGGGGCCTGCAAGAGTTTTTGATTCAGAGGAGGAGGCCTATGCTGCTATCATGGCAAAGGAAATTAAACCGGGTGATGTTCTTGTCATAAGATATGAGGGGCCAAAAGGCGGACCGGGTATGAGGGAAATGCTAAGTCCCACTGCGGCTATTGTGGGCATGGGTCTAGAGAAATCCGTTGCTTTGATTACAGATGGACGCTTTTCCGGCGGAACAAGGGGACCATGTTTAGGCCATGTTTCACCTGAGGCATCCGAGGGCGGGCCTATAGCTATTGTGAAGGACGGGGACTTTATCGAAATTGATATAGCAAATAGGATTTTAAGATTGGATTTAGAAGATGGGGAAATAAAAAAGCGTTTAGAAAACTGGGTACAACCGCCTGTTAAAGCAGAAAAGGGCACTTATTTATATAGGTATAGTAAATTAGTGACTTCCGCTAGTACAGGGGCAGTATTCAAATACTAATTTCGCTATATTATATAAATTATTACTTAGGCTATAATTAATTTATTTTATAAATTTAGCTAAACAAAAATTTTAAGGGGGAAAAAAAGAATGAAAAGAAAGTTGAGTGTTTTATTGTGTGTCTTGTTAGTAGTATCATTACTAGCAGGTTGCGGGCAAAAAGAACCTGCACCAGCTACCAATGAGGAAGAAGTTGTTGAAGTTGAGTTTGAGGCGGTAAAATATCGCTTAGCTCATGTTGTTAATGAGAACGATAGTTTTCATGTTGCTGCACTTAAGTTTAAGGAATTAGTTGAGGCAAGAACAGAGGGTAAGGTAGAAATTGAAATCCATCCCAATGCAACTTTAGGAGATGAAAGAACATTATTAGAGGGTATGCAGATGGGTACGGTAGATATGGGAGTTATTACAAATGGTCCCATAGCCAATTTTGTACCAGAGGTAGCAGTTTTTGAATTGCCCTTCCTTTTTGCTGATAATGAAGAGGCATATGAGGTATTGGATGGGGAAGTAGGTAAGGATGTTTTGAACAAGATGGAAGAAAGCAGTTTTAAAGGACTTGCTTTTGCTGAAAGAGGATTTAGAAATGTTACAAATTCAACACGACCTGTTGTAGTACCAGCTGATATGGAAGGACTTAAAGTCAGGGTAATGGAAAACCCAGTATATATTGATACTTTTAAAGCTTTGGGTGCAAATACTGTTCCTATGGCTTGGACAGAAACACTTACTGCCCTACAACAAGGTACGATTGATGGACAGGAAAATCCAGTTGTAGTTATACATTCCTTTAAATTAGATGAAACACAAAAATATTTATCTCTTTCAAGACATACATATTCACCAGCAACAATTATGATGTCCTTGAGCAAGTTTAATGAATTACCAGAAGATGTTCAAAAGGTTATTGAAGACTCTGCCCAAGAAGCAGCAGAACACGCAAGAGCTGTTAATGCGGAGGAGGAAGAAACTTTATTAAGCGAGCTAGTTGAAAGAGGTATGGAGGTCACTGAAGTTGATGTTGCAGCTTTCCAAGAGGCAGTAGAATCGGTTTATGAAAAATATAGGGACCAATATGCTGAATATATGGATAAGATTCAAGCAGCATTAAATAAATAAATGATGTCGCACTAGTTTAGAAACTTTGACTTGAAGTTACACAAAATTAGCCTTGGTCATGAACCAAGGCTAATTTAAAAGTAAGGGGGTATAAAATGAAACTATCCTATTATTTGGAGAAGGCAAGCGATTTAGTGGACAGGATTGTTATAGGGATAGTATTTCTTGATATAGTGGCTATGATTGTTTTTATAAGCCTACAGATTGTATTTAGGGTTTTCTTTAAGGCCCTGGTTTGGACCGAGGAAGCCACAAGATACTTGCTGGTTTGGGCTAGCTTTTTGGGTGCATCACTTGCTTATAAAAGAGGTATGCATATTGCTGTTACAGCAGGAATTGATGCCTTACCCAAGCTTTTAAAAAAACCTGTTACATTATTAAGCACACTGTGTTCCATATTATTTTTCGGTGTATGTGCCTACTATGGATTTGAATTAATGGCTGTGCAAGGATTACAATTATCACCTGCATTACGGCTACCTATGAAGTATGTCTACCTGGGCATTCCATTAAGCTTTATTATAATGACCCTGCATGGTCTTGATATTGCTGTTAAGGGCCTATTTAAGGATAAGGAGGCGGTGGTTTAATGGGGGCACTTATATTTCTTGGTTTTTTTGTTTTTATGTTATTGGGAATACCTGTAGCCATAGCCATTGGCTTAGCCTCTCTTGTGGTATTAGTTAGGGAAGGAATGCCTTTAACTGTCTTAGTACAAAGAATGTTTGCAGGTACAGATACCTTTCCCCTAGTTGCAGTTCCCTTTTTTATTTTGGCTGGGGACTTGTTAGCAAAGGGCAAGGTGTCTGAAAAACTGGTAGAATTTGCAGATTCTATTTTTGGCTTTTTAAAAGGTGGTTTATCAGTGCCCGGTTTGGCAATGCGTAGGCGGCTTGA
>CAZUTD010000018.1:0-7984 GCA_964623185.1 uncultured Clostridiaceae bacterium | reverse complement strand
TTTTAAAAGGTGGTTTATCTGTCGTATGCATTTTAGCAGCTATGTTTTTTGCGGCTATCTCGGGTTCAGGGGCTGCCACAACAGCGGCAGTGGGAACCCCCCTTATACCGGAATTAAAAAAGAAGGGTTATGACGAGGCCTCTTCCGCTGCTTTGATAGCTGCCAGTGGTACTATCGGGGTAGTTATACCGCCTTCTGTACCCATGATTTTATATGCAGTTATTGCTGATCAATCTGTGGCAAAATTATTTATTAATGGATTTTTACCCGGCATATTAATGGGTGGTGTCCTAATGGCCTTAGCTATAAGGCATGCTTATAAAAACAATTATCCCAGGGGGTCCGCCTTTAGCATAAAAAATGTTATGAAAACTTTCAAAGATGCTATCTGGGGACTCCTGACCCCCTTGATTATATTAGGAGGGATTTTTACAGGATATTTTACACCCTCGGAAGCTGCAGTAGTGGCTGTGAATTATTCCCTGTTTGTAGCACTCTTTATATATAGGGATATGAAATGGAAGGATGTATTTGATATAATTTGCCGGTCTGCTATGACTATGGCAGTCATTATGTTCATCATTGCAACTTCCAGTATATTGGGATGGGTACTGGCATACTATAGCATTCCTACTGCTATTGCTAATGCAGTTTTATCCTTATCTAGTAACAAATATATCATTATGTTTTTAATTACCCTGATTATTTTAATAGCAGGTGTATTTATGGAAACGGCATCGGCCTTGATTATTTTAACTCCAGTATTTTTACCCCTTGTTAAACAATTAGGAGTTGATTTAATTCATTTTGGTTTAATTACGGTAGTAGGTTTAGCAATAGGTATGATTACACCACCAGTAGCTATTAACCTTTATGTGGCAAGCACTATAACAGATTTGCCCATTGAAAAGATTACCAAATCAATTATTCCCTTTATGTTAGGACTTTTAGCAGTTTTATTTCTAATAGTATATGTACCATTTTTGTTTTAAAATAAGAAGGCCATGCAAAATTTAAAATATTTTTTGCATGGCATATTTTTTGCCAGTGGGGGGCCTGGCCAATTTAGTGGGTGAGATCCACTGCATCTACATAGATTTCATGCATATGGAAGAACCTCCTAATTTTTATGGAGATGGTTGAACTATTGAAAGGTATACTCTTATTTGCATAAATAGTTATACCATCCACTTGGTGAACAGCAAACTTTTCGTGGTTCTTATCGGGTTTGCCCGGCAAAACTGACGGGAAACAAGGTTTTATTCAACAGGTTTTTATATCAACCACATCAATAATTAAAGAATCAATAGATTTTTTGTCCAGGTATTTTTTTGTTTTATCCATAAAAATAAATTTCATTGTAATTTCTCCTCCCTTACGGTAATTTAATCAGAATTTTACAGGTGTCAGTATCTTATATAGGTATTACCCCTAAATCCATAATTGTATCAGGGGAAAATATAAAAGAATTTTTGTCGCTTTTAAAAAAATATTTAATATTTATTGCGATTTTTTTTCGCCAAAAAAATATAAGGGTTCAGGTAAAAATAAAATGTGAAAAGCCTTGAAAAACACAAGGTCTTTGGCATGTTTAATAAATTCTAACCAGCAAAAATTTTATGTTTTCTAACAATTTTTTTATATTTCAAAGCCTATTTATATAAAAATGTTTTGAAAAATTCTAAATTATATATTATAATGATAATATTAATTTAATGTTATTTCAGGGGAGACATTTGTTCTTTCTTGAAAAACACAGCCTTGATACTAAATTAAGCAATCCTTGCCCTATAGGTAGTGGGTTTCACTTAATTTTTTTAGTAAAAGTAGGGTTTGATAAAAATGATAAAACGATTCAGCCTTACATTGGATTTAAATTTTGGACAAGGCCAACAATTTTTACCAATAATGAATTGGGTCTTTCGGCAAGCCGAAAGGTTCAAATATAACAAAAATAAGTCTTAAGACAAAAGAACATTAAAATTAAGGGGGAATTTATGTGAAAAAGTGGTTGTCAATTATGTTAGTGATGCTTTTAGTTCTATCATTGGGACTAACAGGCTGCAGCAACGATGCTCCTGTAGATACTGAGGGAGAAACCGCTGAAGATGTGGACTTGAGTGATGATGTAATCAGAATTGGAGTATTTGAGCCAATTACTGGTGCTAATGCTGCTGGTGGAGCATTAGAGGTTGAGGGTGCTAAATTAGCAAACGAACTTTATCCAGAAGTATTAGGAAAAAAAGTAGAACTAGTTATCGCTGATAATAAGTCAGATGTTGTTGACGCTGCTACTGCTGCTGCAAGACTTATTGAAAGAGATAAGGTAACAGCTATTATTGGTAGTTGGGGAAGTAGTTTATCCATGGCAGCTGGAGATATTGTTAGAGATGCTAAGGTACCGGCTGTTGCTGCATCAGCTACTAATCCATTGGTAACTGAAGGAAATGACTATTATTTCAGAGTTTGCTTTATAGATCCTTTCCAAGGAACAGTTATGGCTAATTATGCTTATAACAGTATTGGCGCAAAAAAAGCAGCCATTATCCAAGAAGTTTCCAATGACTATGCTATCGGATTAGCTAAATTCTTTACAGATGCATTCAAAGAATTATCAGGTGATGATGGTGCGATTGTTGAAGTTGCTAACTATAACACAGGTGACCAAGATTTCTCATCACAATTATTAAATATCAGCAACAAAAACCCAGATGTTATTTTTGCACCAGGTAACTTTACTGAGTCTGCAATGGTTATCCAACAAGCTAGACAATTAGGAATTGAAGTTCCAATTATCGGTGGAGACACTTGGGAAACTCCTGAGTTTATAGATATTGGACAAGAATTTGTAGAGGGTGCAGTATTATCAACATTCTTTACATCAGAAACAGCAATTACTGAAGAATCTAAAAAGTTCTTAGATGCTTATAGAGAAAAGTATGGCAAAGAGCCTGCTGCTGTTACAGCTCTTGCATATGATGCCTACCTATTAGTTCTAGATGCTATCGAAAGAGCTAACTCAACAGATCCTGTAGCTATTAGGGATGCTATTGCTGAAACTTCAGGTTTTCAAGGGGCGGCTGGTATTGTTACCTTAGATGCTAATGGAGATGCTGTTAAGGATGCAGTTATAAAGGTTGTTAAAGATGGAGAATTTACTTATTTAGAAACCATTGAACCTTACTAGATAAAAATATTATAAATTTTACGCTTCCCTTCCTTGTTAAGGGAAGCGTAATTATGTAGTATGCAATGGTAAAAAACTAGATGTAATATCTAATAGGGCGGTGGACATATGTTTGCAAGTATGAGTTTCGATTTGTTTATGCAATACTTGACCAATGGCATATCATTGGGAAGTCTGTATGCACTTATTGCAATTGGGTACACAATGGTTTATGGAATACTAAGATTAATAAACTTTGCCCACGGGGAAATATTTATGATGTCCCTTTATTTTGCTTTTTACGGTGTTTCAATTTTTCTTATGCCGTGGTATATGGCATTTGTTGTGGCAATAATAATGACTGCCTTATTGGGCATGCTGATAGAAAGGGCTGCTTATAAATCTCTGAGAGATGCTCCGAGAATTACTATTATGGTTTCGGCCATTGGTGCTTCCTTTTTTGTTCAAAACTTAGCCATTGTTATTTTCGGCGGTAGGCCAAAGGCTTTTCCTAATGTGGAATTATTGACAGGTGTTATAAAAATTGGGGCGGTATCCCTCCAAAAATTAACGCTGATGATACCTGTAGTAACAGCAATTCTTTTATATATCTTACTATTTTTAATTAATAAAACTAAAACTGGAATGGCCATGAGGGCTGTATCAAAAGACTATGAAACTGCTCGCTTGATGGGGGTAGATGTTGATAGGACGATTACCATCACCTTTGGTATAGGTTCTGCTTTAGCTGCCATAGGAGGAATTATGTGGGGTGCTAAATTCCCGCAAATTCAGCCGGTTATGGGAACAATGCCTGGAATCAAATGTTTTATTGCTGCAGTTGTAGGTGGAATAGGCAATATTTCAGGGGCAGTCCTAGGTGGTTTTATTTTGGGTGTAGGTGAGATTATGCTGGTTGCCTTTTTACCTGGATTGACCGGGTACCGTGATGCCTTCGCGTTTATATTGTTAATCGTGATATTGTTATTCAAACCCACAGGTATCATGGGTGAAAAAACTTCGGAGAAGGTGTAGACAATGAAGAAAAGAAATATTGTATTAACCATCTTATCTATCTTGATACTTTTTGTATTTTTATCATATGCTAATAAAAATTTTGACTCCTACCAGATTAGGATTTTAAATTTATGTGCCATTTATACAGTATTGGGGCTTAGCATGAATTTAATTAACGGATTTACCGGCCTATTTTCCTTAGGACATGCAGGTTTTATGGCTGTGGGGGCATATACTACGGCTTTATTGACCCTGAGCCCAGCAAGCAAGGCAACAAATTTCTTTTTAGAGCCTATTATAGGACCGCTTGCAAATATAACCCTGCCATTTTCCCTAGCCCTACTGCTTGCAGGAATACTTTCTGCAATTGTGGCATTTTTGGTTGGGGCACCAACTTTGAGGTTAAAAGGGGATTATTTAGCCATTGCAACCTTGGGTTTTTCCGAGATTATTCGTATTGTTTTTACTAATACTCAGAATATCACCAATGGTCCTTTAGGTTTAAAGGCTATACCCAATTATACCAACCTTTGGTGGAGTTTTGGAGTTATGATTATTACGCTTGTAGTTATGATAGCACTTATCAATAGTAGCTATGGCAAGGCATTTAAGGCTATTAGAGAAGATGAAATTGCTGCTGAGAGTATGGGAATAAATTTGTTTAAGCATAAGGTATTATCCTTTGCCATAGGAGCTTTTTTTGCCGGTGTTGGGGGAGGATTATTGGGCAATTTGTTGGGAGCTATCAATCCCAATATGTTCCGATTTGTATTAACCTTTAATGTTTTATTGATTATTGTTTTAGGCGGTATGGGAAGTATTACTGGGACAGTAATTTCTGCTTTTGTAGTAACAGCAGGTTTAGAATATTTAAGAGTTTTGGATGAAAGCATTAACCTTGGATTTATTAAATTTGAGGGAATTGCTGGATTGCGAATGGTTGTATTTTCAACACTATTAATGATTGTAGTTATTTTCTTTAGTAATGGTTTAATGGGCAATAAAGAATTTAATTGGGATAAACTCTTCGGATTTTTTAATAGAAGACCCTTGAGCAAAAAGGGGGTTGAACAATAATGTCATTATTAAAAACAGATCATATAACTATGAGGTTTGGGGGATTAACTGCTGTAAACAAATTCAAATTAGAAATAGATAGGGGAGAAATCGTTGCCCTTATAGGCCCGAATGGTGCAGGAAAGACAACGGCCTTTAATATGATTACTGGCGTTTATCCACCAACAGAAGGTAAAATATTTTTTGGTAAAGAAGAAATCACAGGTCTAAAACCCCATGAAATTACATTAAAGGGGATGGCTAGAACCTTTCAAAATATTCGTCTTTTTAAAGACTTATCTGTATTGGATAATGTATTTATAGCCAATCATCTGCACTTAAAAACCGGTTTAATTGGGGCAGTTGCAGGTAAAATTTATCCGGATATTTTGGATAGTTTTTGGCAACCTAAGTACAAGCAAGAGGAAAAAGAAATTTATGAAAAATCGCTTATGCTTTTGGAAAAGGTTGGTCTGGTTGAATTTAAGGATGAAAATGCAAGCAGCCTACCCTATGGTTTACAAAGAAAACTAGAGATTGCTAGGGCCTTAGCGACCAACCCACAACTTTTGCTCTTAGATGAGCCTGCTGCTGGGATGAATCCAAGGGAAACTAGTGACTTAACAAGTTTTATCCGGCAAATACGGGACGATTTTGATTTGACTATTTTCCTGATAGAACACCATATGCAGGTGGTTATGGATATATCGGACAGGATTTATGTCCTGGACCATGGTACTATCATTGCCAAGGGTAACCCCTACGAAATACAAAATGATCAAAAAGTTATAGAGGCTTATTTGGGGGTGAGTGAGGATGCTTAAAATTCATGATTTAAAGGTTTCTTATGGTGGTATCCAGGCCCTAAAGGGTATAGACTTAGAGGTAGAGGAAGGTAAGATTGTTGCTTTGATTGGTGCTAATGGTGCTGGTAAAAGTACAACTCTTCGGTCAGTGGTAGGGTTAGTGAAACCAGAATCTGGCTCAATAATCTACAGGGGAGAGGATTTGAAAAAGTTTCCCACAAAAGATTTAGTCCACAAGGGAATTACCCTTGTTCCGGAGGGTAGAAGAGTCTTCGCAAACCTAACCGTTTTAGAAAACCTAAAAATAGGAGCTTTTTCTAGGAAAGATGAAAAGGCAATAAAAGATGATTTAGAATGGGTGTATTCACTATTTCCACGCTTAAAGGAAAGAAGCTGGCAGTTGGCAGGTACACTATCAGGCGGTGAACAACAGATGCTAGCGGTTGGCAGAGCCTTAATGTCCAAGCCAAAGTTACTCATGATGGATGAACCATCCTTGGGTCTAGCACCTTTAATTGTTAAGGAGATATTTAATATTATTCAGGAGATACACAAGCAGGGAGTAACTATCCTCCTAATAGAACAAAATGCTAATGTCTCTTTAAAAATTGCCCACCAAGCCTATGTAATGGAAACTGGTTTGATTACCATAGAGGGTACTGGCCAGGAGTTACTAGCAAATGAGGAAGTAAAAAGAGCCTATCTTGGTGAAAGCGTTCGTGGTTAAAAATAAAGCCTTTAGGATTTTATAATAAAATTCTAAAGGCTTTTGATATTTCTTTGGGCGTTTTTAATTAATTTTCTTTTTTTAATCCTATATAATGCCCTATTAACTGGTCATAAGCATCTTGAAGTTTTAATACAATGGGGTTGGATGTAGAATCATATAGGATATCATCAACAGATGCAATTGGTAAGACCTTGGGCGAGGTACCTGTCATAAAAAGACCGTCGGCTGATTTCAAAAAATCCACAGAAATCGGCTTTTCCTCAAAGTTAATATCTAGGGTTTTTGATAAATCAATAATACGGGTTCTTGTTATCCCCTTGAGTACCTTATCAGCAGGTGCAGTGTAGAGGACATGGTCCTTTACTAGAAAAATATTGGACCGGCTGCCCTCCGTAATTTCGCCTTCCTTATTAAGTAAAAGTGCTTCATATGCACCGGCAGATTTAATGGCCTCATCAATCTTATCCCTAAAATTTTTTAATATTACCTTAGCATTAGGGTTGTCCCTTTCAGCAGAATATAAAATTGTATGTATTCCGCTTGTATAATAGCCTTTATCCGGGTAATTACTTTCAATAAAAAATATAAAAATATTGGGTTGGGGATCTTCAAGCTTATTGGCAATAACCTTAAGATTATAATTATTGCACTGGTTAATTTTTATCAACTTATATATTTCTTCCAGAATCATTTTTTCATTTAGTTTGGGCTCATGCCCTAGTAATACCAAAGATTTATTCAATCTTTGTAAATGTTCTTCCGCAAAAAGAGCTATGCCATCAATAACCCGGATAACTTCGTATATCGTGGTAGTTTTGGTAATGTCACTAGGATTGAATTTCGTGGTATCAAGGATTTGACCATTAATTAAAAAATATTTTTGATGGGCTTCTTTAGTATTTTTTTTCATCAAGATAACACCTTCCTTTACTAAGATAATTCTATCATTGAAAGCTTAAAGTGAAAAGAAAAAATTAAACTTTTATGGTAAATCTACCGATATAATTAGTATAGATAAGAGAATTTGTTTTAATAGTTTTAGTATGCGCATCTTAAGGTATAAAATATTTAAAATAATATATAAAAACTCAGGGAGGTGTGTTATTATGAGAATCGGTGGAATCGTTTCGGGTATGGATACAGAGCAAATAATACTGGATTTAATGAGAGTAGAAAGAATGAGGGTAGACAGGTATTTTCAACAGGAGC
>CAZUTD010000017.1:11004-13841 GCA_964623185.1 uncultured Clostridiaceae bacterium | reverse complement strand
TAAACCTAAGCACGATCTTTGGGAGGATAAAAAATTGGTGGAAATTGAGGGCAGGCTGACAGAAATTATATTTAGAAATGAGTCCAATGGTTATACGGTGGCGGTGCTAGAAACGCAGGAAGAAGAAATAACCATGGTGGGATATATACCGGCACTAAAGGAAGGTGAAAACCTTTTAGTTAAGGGCAAATGGACCCTGCATAATGTTTATGGCCAGCAGTTGGAGGTAGAGGAATACCGGCCTATAATGCCGACCACTACAGAGGGAATGATATATTATTTATCTTCTGGTATTTTACCAGGCATAGGTAAAAAGATGGCAAAAAGAATTGTAGATTACTTTGGTGAGGAATCTTTAGATATTATAGAAACACGGCCCCATAGGCTGATGGAGGTATCTGGTATAGGTAAAAAAAAATCTACAGCTATCACCGAGGCTCTGAAGGAACAGAGGGAATTGCGGGAGATTATTCTTTTTCTGTCCCGTTATAATATATCACCTAGTTATGCAGTAAGAATTTACAAGACCTATGGCGAAAACACAATTTCCCTGGTTCAGGAAAATCCCTACCGTCTAGCGGAAGATATAAGTGGAATTGGCTTTATAATTGCTGATAAAATAGCAAAAACCATGGGAATTGAAAGTAATTCCGAGTATAGGATATATGCTGGAACTAGGTATGTGATCAACACTTTTCATATGGCAGGCCATACCTATGTACCAAGACAATTACTAGTTGAAAAAACAGTGGAGCTCCTGGGGGTGGATGGGGAAAAGGTTGAGGCTACCATACAGAACCTTGCCTTGGATCAAAAAATCCAATTAGAAGTACAGGAAGATGAAACTGTTGTATATTCATTGCCCTATTACTATGCAGAAACAAATGTGTGCAAAAAAATAATTGAACTTTCCAGGGTGAAAATCGAACCCGTGAAAATAGATTTGCAGGAAGAATTAGAAAAACTTCAGGAGCAGGAGGAAATTACCCTAGCCTTGAATCAAAAGGATGCAATTAAACAGGCTATGGAAAATGGAATTTTTGTTATTACTGGGGGACCGGGAACCGGTAAAACTACGACTATTAATATTATTATTAAAATCTTTGAAAAATTAAAGATGAATATATTATTAGGAGCACCTACAGGACGGGCTTCTAAGAGGATGGAAGAAGCGACCGGCAGGGAGGCTAGGACAATCCACCGGATGTTGGAACTTGGATTTGCAGAAGATGAGGATATTATGCTCTTTCAAAAAAATGAAGAAAATCCTTTAGACGGGGATGTTGTTATTATAGATGAAGTTTCTATGGTGGACATACTTTTGATGAATAGTTTGCTTAAGGCTATCCCCTTAGGGTCCAGGCTAATTTTGGTAGGCGATGCTGACCAGCTACCTTCTGTAGGGGCTGGAAATGTACTCCAGGATATTATCGATAGTAAAATCGTCAAGGTAGTAAGACTTAATGAAATATTTAGGCAGGCTGAAAAGAGTATGATAGTTGTAAATGCTCATAAAATTAACAAGGGTGACCAACCTCTTTTAAATGTCAAGGATAAGGATTTTTATTTTATTACAAAAAGACATAGGGCAGATATTATAAAAACTATTGTTCAGCTGGTAAAATTAAGGCTACCAAGACATTATCAATATGATGCCTTGAAAGATATCCAGGTCTTAACCCCAATGAGAAAGGGTGAAATTGGATGTGTAAATTTTAATAAAGAATTACAGGAAATTTTGAATCCTTCTGCTAGGGGCAAAAATGAGAAGAAACTCAAGGATAAAACTTTTCGGATTGGCGATAAAGTTATGCAAATAAAGAATAACTATACATTGAAATGGGAAAGTCAGGACCCCAATTCTCAGGACAAGTACGGAGAAGGTGTTTTTAATGGTGATATTGGTTATATTTATTCCATTGATAATTCAGCAAATGAATTAAAAGTCCTATTTGAGGACCATAGGCTAATATCCTATAATTTTGCCCAATTAGATGAATTGGAGTTGGCATATTGTACTACAATTCACAAGAGCCAGGGAAGCGAATTTCCCGTAGTTGTTATGCCTATTGACTGGGGACCGCCTATGTTATTGACCAGGAATTTGCTTTATACAGCTATTACTAGGGCGAAAAAACTAGTGGTCTTGGTTGGAAGGGAAAACTGCTTAAAAATGATGATTGATAATAATAAAATTGTGCAGCGCTATTCAGGCCTGAATTATAGGTTAAATAAATTTTATGAATTTTACTATGATTAAAAACTAGGGGCAGAAAGAGGTTGGTTTATGGGCTCGTTTGATAGATTTTCCAACTTTCAATTGGACTTATTACATGGGGTTGAGGATTATATTGGGGCCTTGCTAGACTTAATTTATCCACCCAGGCTTAATTGTATAGTCTGTAATAAATGTTTGCATACAAACGATAAGTATGGTATTTGTTCCTCTTGTATGGGGGAGATTTCCTTTATAGGTGAACAAAGCTGTCAAAAATGTTCCAAACCCATGTTTAACCAGGGTGGAGTGATTTTATGTTGTGATTGCAAAGAAAACCAATATTTTTTTAAAAAATCGCTTTCTGTGGTAGAATATAAGGGACTTATACAGGATTTGATATATAGGTTTAAATACTATGATACTACTTACCTTTCAAGGAGTATGGCCTTAATGATGGCGGAAGTAATAAAAAGGGAAAATATTCATTGTTTATTCAATTAATTTCTCTATATATGGGATATATTTACAATACTAAATAATTTATATTAAAAAAAATAAAAAAGAGGAATTATATTTTAAAATATAATTCCTCTTTTTTTATTAATCCATTCCAAAAAAT
>CAZUTD010000017.1:6539-10994 GCA_964623185.1 uncultured Clostridiaceae bacterium | reverse complement strand
GGAAAATATTTATGCAGATGCAATAATACCTGTACCCTTGCATCCGCGGAGACGAAAAGAAAGAGGATATAATCAATCTCTTTTGTTGGCCAAATACATAGGCAGGGAAACGAAAATAAGCCACAAGTCCAACAATTTAATCCGGGTAAAATACACCAGGGTGATGCACAACCTATCAAGGCGGGAAAGACAGGACAACTTAACTGATGCATTTGAGCTAAGGGATAGGGACTTTATTTATGGCAAGGACTTATTATTAATAGACGATATTTTTACCTCTGGGGCTACGGCAAATGCCTGTAGCAGGGTCTTAATTGAGGGGGGTGCAAAATCTGTTATTGTTGTAACATTTGCACGAGGGGTATAATTAATCCAGCAAGAAAACAAGGCATAACAAATATTCTAGATGAAATTATTATCGCCGGTGGGCGTCAAGGGGGGATTTTAATGGAATTAAAGAATTGCGAGAAATGTGGCAGGTTATTTGCTTATACGGGGTCGAATTTATGTACAAGGTGTAATATTGGGGATGAAGAAAACGATTTTAAAAAAGTTAGGGATTATTTATATGCTCATCCAGGTGCTACGATAATAGAGGTATCTGAGGAGACAGGGGTTGAAGAAAAACTAATATTAAAATTTTTAAGAGACAGTAGGATTGAAATTAGGGAAGAGGACAATGTTTTGCTGGATTGTGAGAGATGCGGGGTCCCAATCCGGTCCGGCAGGTATTGTGATTCTTGCACAGCTGCATTAAAAAGGGAATTTGCCAGTGTACTTAAACCTATGAAAAAAGAAAAAGAATTTACAAAACCTAGGGCGACTAGTAAAAGTAATAAGATGTATATAGCGGAAATGAGAAAAAAAAGACAGGAGTAAAATAACAAATATAGGCACCAGGTCTGGGGCCAAACAACCCGGCCTGTCTATGACTAAAATTTAAATTGAAATTTGTATAAAGAAACACCTCTAAGTAACCGATAGTATTAGTGAAGAAAACAATTGGTAGAATAGAGGTGTTTTTTATGAAAATTTTTAATAACTCCAACATTACACAGATTATGAAATTGTATAATAAATCAATTAAACCTACAGAAAAAACTGAGGGTCTTAATCCTGCCGAGGATAAATTAGACCTATCTCAAAAAGGCAAGGAGTTTCAGATAGCCTTAAAGGCTTATAAGGAGTTGCCGGATATAAGACAAGATAAGGTAGAGGCCTTAAAGGAAAAAATCCAAAACAAGAGTTACAGTGTATCCGGGAAAGAGGTATTAGACAAGATATTAGAAGGTATTGTAGTGGATAAAAAGGTTTAAATTTTACTAATATATTACTAGGTGGTGGGGGCATGGTGAAATCTATCCAACAGCTAAAGGATGCTTTGCAACAGGAGACGGACCTATATAAAGATGTTTTAAAAACAGCCGTGGAGAAAACCCAGGTTATAAAAGCTGGTCAATTAAAGGCTTTGGAGGAAATAACGAAAAAGGAACAAATATATATTCGCACCATGGCCACTTTTGAAAAAATTCGGCGTTCTATTTTTATGACCATGGAAAATGAACTTGGAATTTCTGGACTTGGGACCATTTCTGAATTGTTATTGCATTTAGATGATCAGGATGTCGAGGATATAGATAAACTCAGAACTGAAGTACTAGATATTATAAAAAGTTTAACTGAAGCAAATGAATTAAATGAAAAGCTAATCCAACAGAACTTAGACATTATTAATTTTAATATGGAAGTGATGACTTCACTGGCGGAAATGAATAGCAATTATAGTGGCAGTGATAAGGGAAAAAACAAAGCTGTTACTAGTCTGCTGGATATGAAGGTTTAATAAGGGGGTAGGATTAATATGCGGTCAACTTTTTTGGGCTTTAATACGGTCAAATCAGGGCTTTTTGCAGCCCAGAGGGCCTTAGATATAACAGGACATAATATTGCCAATGTTAATACAAAGGGCTATACAAGACAACGGCTGGAGCAAGCAGCAAGCAATCCCATGTCTCTTCCGGGTGGCCAGGGTATGTTGGGTACAGGTGTTACTACTATGGCCATCAAACAAATCAGAAACGAATTTTTGGATTTTAAGTATAGGGGAGAGACAAACTCGCTAGGTTTTTGGGAGGCAAAAAGGGATGGCTTGTTTTTTATTGAAGCCATTATGAACGAGCCTTCTGATACCGGTATAACAACGGTAATGGACCAGTTGTTTGCTTCCTTTCAACAGTTGAGCAAACCGGAGAATGCTGATAATTTAACAACAAGGGCCTTGGTAAGGCAAAATGCTATTACTTTTACAAATTCTATTAACCATATGTATGATCAAATGGAAGATATGGTAAGAAATTTTAATTTTGATACTATAAATATTGTAAATTCTATTAATGGTTATGCTGACCAAATTGCAAGATTAAACGAGCAGATTTTCAGATACGAAGTTGATGGTGGAAATGCAAATGACTTAAGGGACCAGAGAAACCTCTTAATTGATGAGCTTTCAAAACTTGTGAATGTGGAAGTAATGGAAGTTATGGATGTTAATGACCATATTATGACCGACAGTAAAACCATGGGGAAAAAGTTGGTAGTGCAAATCAATGGACAACCCTTGGTATATCACGACAAGGCCAGTAAGCTTGATGCTAGTCAAAGGGAAAAAAGCAAGTTTTTTGAAGATATAGGTGTAGATTTGGAAGTCAACACTATTAGGTGGGCAAATGGTGGGAAATTAAACACCTCCAGTCTTAGTGGTGAGTTAAAAGCTTTGCTGGATTTAAGAGATGGAACAGGAGGAAATAGCAAGGGCGTACCCTATTATATAGAAAGATTAAATCATTTTGTCCAGGTTTTCGCCGAGGAAATTAACAAGGTTCACAGTGCGGGATATGGGCTAGATGGAAATGATGGGTATTTTTTCTTTACTGCTAATGGAGTTTCGTCTGAAGAAGCAAAGGCTGAGAATAGTCGAATTATTACTGCGAAAAATATAAAGATTGCCCTGGATATAGAGGATTTAAACAAGATAGCTGCTGCTAGTGAAAAAGATTTGTTGCCAGGGGATGGATCCAATGCATTAAAATTATCCAACACAAGGAACGATTTGAATATGTACAAGGAAGGGAAACCAGAGGACTTCCTAAAGTCTTTGATTTCAAACCTGGGTGTAGATGGCCAGGAGGCTATCAGGAATGCGGCTAATCAGCTAGTATTGACTGAGCAGGTCAATATGGAACGCCAGAGGGTGTCTGGGGTCTCCCAGGATGAAGAACTATCCAATATGGTAATGTACCAACATGCCTATAATGCTTCAGCTAGGATGATTACTACCATGGATGAGATGTTGGATATAATTATTAATAGGCTAGGATTAGTAGGAAGATAGGAGGGTGAATAAGATATGCGGATAACCAATAATATGATGATTGCAAATATGATGATGAATTTAAATCGTACCATGTTGCAGCTGGACAAGAGGCAAATGCAGGCCTACACTGGCAAACGAATCCACAAGCCCTCTGATGATCCTATAGCCATTTCGCGAACCTTAAAGGTCAAAACCGACATAAGTCAGCTAAGACAGTATGACAAGAATGTCGATGATGCTATATCATGGCTAGAGACTACTGAACTTGCTGTTAAAAATGCTAATGAGGCAGTTCATCGGATAAGAGAATTGATGGTCCAGGGTGGGAATGGGCCACTAACTGTAGAAGAAACTACAAAGATTCAAGAGGAAATTAAGCAGATAAAAGAACAGCTGATAAGCCTAGGAAATACTTCTTATGGTAGTAGCTATATTTTTTCTGGTAAGAAAACCAGTACAGCCCTTTTTGATGCCCAGGGTAATTACCTTGTAGATTTGTACTATTACAAGAACTCCGCCTATGTTGATGATAGGCAGGATATCCAGGTGGGGAATTATGAAAAGATTGGGGTAAATACTGTAGGACTTGAGTTGTTTGAGGCTGTGGAGAAGCCTGTGGTTTATAGTGATAAGATAGATGGACTTCCACTAGGAGATGGTGGCAATATAACCATAGCTTTACAAATGGAAGAAGGAAAAGACCCAGTAGAAGTTACTTTGGTGATAGATGATGATGGAGATGAAACGGTAGACATCAATCAGGAGGGAACAGAGGCATCGGTCACTATCACTTCATTAGATGAAGAAGAACAATTGACTGCAATCATGGATGTATTAAAGGAAATGGGGGAAGTATATAATTCACCCTTAAAAGGATATGATTTTGACAAGTTTGAGGCTAATGAGTTATTTGAGGCTAATGAGTTAGATGATGACAATAATGTGATGGAAAGTGTTCTGAGGATAAAGGCAACTCCAAAGGATGCTATAGGTGTTGATACAAGAGAAGCTTCAGCGGTTTGGGAAACGGGTGCTATTACTACTCCTACAGAGGATACAACTTTTACTTTTATGGGAGTTAC